>JAGVII010000584.1 GCA_020056155.1 Afipia sp. | reverse complement strand
GGACGAGCCACTCGCCAACCGGGTCAGGTCCGGAAGGAAGCAGCCCTAACGAGGTCCGGATCGGGTCGCTCGTCAGTCTCCTACCTCTCTTTTTTCGTGCGTCCGCAGCGGCGCAACGCGCGCTTAGTGGTCTGATTCTAACATTCGCATACCGCTTCTGCATCGCGCGTCCGCGGCTAGGTACGGTGCGAATGTCAAATCCACTCCACTCGCGTGCTCAATCGCGGATCGATTGATGACCGATGCTGACATTGCCGGCGCGACTGCGGACGATCAGCCGGGTTTCGAACTCGGCGGAACGCCAGCCCCCTCGACAGCTTCCGGTTCCGGTTATCGCGTGCTCGCGCGCAAATACCGTCCCGGCACATTCGCGGACCTGATCGGTCAGGAAGCCATGGTTCGCACCATCTCGAATTCGTTCGAGGCGGGGCGTGTTCCGCAGGCCTGGATTCTCACCGGCGTTCGCGGCGTCGGCAAGACCACGACCGCGCGCATTCTTGCCCGCGCGCTGAATTACGAATTGCCGGACGGGTCGGTCAAAGGGCCGACCATCCACATGCCGAAGATGGGCGTGCATTGCCAGGCGATCATGGAAAGCCGGCACATCGACATCCTCGAGATGGACGCGGCCTCCCATACCGGCATCGACGACGTGCGCCAGATCACCGATGGCGTGCGCTATGCGCCCTCGAGTGCGCGCTACAAGGTCTACATCATCGACGAAGTCCACATGCTCTCGGAGAAGGCGTTCAACGCCTTCCTGAAGACGCTGGAAGAACCGCCCGAACACGCCAAGTTCGTGTTCGCCACCACTGAAATCCGCAAAGTCCCGGTGACGGTGCTGTCGCGCTGCCAGCGTTTCGATCTGCGGCGCGTCGAATCCGACGTGCTGATGGCGCATCTGGCGAGCATCGCGGACAAGGAAGGTGTTGCGACCGAACCCGAGGCGCTGGGCCTGATCGCGCGCGCCGCGGAAGGTTCGGTGCGCGACTCGCTGTCGCTGTTCGATCAGGCAATCGCGCATGCGGCAGGCGTGGTCCGCGCCGAGGATGTGCGGCAGATGCTGGGCCTTGCGGACCGCACCCGCGTCATCGACCTGTTCCAGTCGCTGGCGAGCGGCGACATTGCCGCGGCGTTCAAGGAATTCCGCGATCAGTACGATACCGGCGCCGATCCGGTGGTGGTGCTCAGCGATCTGGCCGAATTCGTCAACTTCGTCACGCGTGTGAAAGTCGTTCCGGCGACGGCGGACAATCTGGCGCTGGGCGAAACCGAACGCACGCGTGGGCGCGATTTCGCGGCCAAGCTGTCGATGCGGGTGCTGTCGCGGATGTGGCAGATGCTGCTCAAGGGCATCGCCGAGGTGCAGGCGGCGACACGGCCGCAGGCAGCGGCCGAAATGGTGCTGGTGCGCATCGCCTATGTGTCCGATCTGCCGACCCCGGACGAGGCGATCAAGATGATCGACGCCAATGGCGGTTCGTCGCCGCTGCTCGGCGGGAATGTTACCGGCAACGCCGCGCCGCGCGGTCCGTCCGCGACACTGTCTGGCGGCGATGAGGGTTCGCAGCTGCGCGCGGTAGCATCCAGCACGCGGCCCGCACTCGATACCTCGCCGCGTCCGCAGATGAGCGCACCCGCGCCGGTTGCGGTGGAGGCCGCGCCGGTGCTGCGGCTGACAACGTTCGCCGAGATCGTGGCGATCGCCGGTGAAAAACGCGATTTGCAGATCAAGTCCGCGCTGGAAGCCGATATGCGGCTGGTGCGCATGGAGGACGGCAAGCTCGAGGTCGCGCTGGAACGCAGTGCCGCGCGCTCGGTTGTTAACGAGCTGTCGCGCAAGCTCGAGCAGTGGACCGGGCGCCGGTGGACCGTGATCGTGTCCAATGAAGCCGGCCAGCCGACGCTGCGCGCGCAGGCGCAGGCGGTGAAGGATAAACTCACCGATGGTGTTCATGCTGATCCGCGCGTACAGGCGGTGATGGCGAAATTTCCGGGCACGCAGGTGATTGATGTCCGGCGCATCGCGCCGGATACCGGCTCGGGCGCGGATGACTCCGGACCCGTCGCCGCGGCCGAAGAAGACGACGATCTCTAGGGGCATGATCCCGAAAAGTGGGAACCGGTTTTCGGGCAAGATCATGTCCGGACATCAACGATAAAGGACCCGTTCATGGCTGATTTTCTCGGCATGATGAAACAGGCGGCGCAGCTTCAGTCGAAGATGAAGGCGCTGCAGGACGAACTGGAAACCATCGAGGTCGAAGGCACCTCCGGCGGCGGGCT
>JAGVII010000546.1 GCA_020056155.1 Afipia sp. | reverse complement strand
GAAGACGGCGACATGATCGCCGGGAAAGAACCGCTCGTTGGCATGCAGCGAGACCAGGCGCGGCGCCGCCCGCGCGATCAGCCCGGTCTCCTCGCGCAGCTCGCGCACCACGGCCTCATGGGTGGTCTCGCCCCGGTCCACCCCGCCGCCCGGCAGCCACCAGCCCGCCAGATAGGTGTGCCGGACCATCGCCACCCGCCCGTCCGCATCCACCGCCACGGCCCGCACGCCCAGCGTCTTGCCCCGCGACAGCCGCGACCAGGCGAAGAAGACGGGGCGGGTGAAGGGTTCGACGCGCTGACGCCAGTTCATCGATGTATCCGCCCCCGGCCGTGGTGTGTGGCGGGATGTTCGATCATCTTTGGGGGCGGGAGGGAAGGGGAGGGGGGCTGCAGCGTGGACTAGGTGCCGTCACGCCATGGAGCGGAAGTTGGCGCTTGGTCGGAATGCTGACCCTTTGGGGGAGCAAAAACGTTTTGCTGCGCCCAGCAATGCGCTTCGAACCAGCCAGCGGTCTGTGGATGGACCAAGTCTGTAATTGTGATGCTCCTCATCACCGAGTTCGCCCGATAGCCAAACAAGTATCACGCTAATCGACGATCTCCGGCACCACATCATCCAAGTCTTCGCCATCAGGAATTTCAACGTCTAACCGAGAAATCATATTTTCGAAGCGCGAAATCATCGAAGTGATGTGGCGATCCCCTGTCTTTAGTTCTGCAGCACGCAAGGCTCTGATAGCGTCATCGAAGAACTGCCTGTCTCCTCCTAGACGAGCCAAATGTAGCGCCGCCTCGCAATATGCGCCGATGACGGCCTTATTGTCTTTGAACCGAGACGCGGCTGCCGCCGCAGCTTCGCAGGCTTTTTGAAGGATCGCGATGCGATCTTCATCGAGTATGCCAGCCGTCTTGGTCGCGCGGGCGACCTGCAGATCAATTGAATACCGGGTCGTCGGACCGTCCAGACGGAAATCTGCGTCGAATACGCGGATTTCCGTAGAAGCGGCGTCATAGTCGTCCAGCGAGATCAAATTGCGGATCAGTCGGTGACGGGGTACGCGTTCATGAGGCGCAACCGACATCATCTTGCGCAGCAATGCATTCTGGCGGCGCTTATCCGGTATTGTGGACAGACCGGTGTCGACATTGCAGAGTTCGTTAATCGTTCGAACCTCAATGTCGTAGCTGGGCGAAAGATTATCGATCACACGCTCGAATAGGTCGTACCTCTTGTCGACGCTATAATATTTGTGCTCGGCAATGATATTCATGATCACGCGATGTCTTCCGCGCCAACCGTACACGCCTTCTCTTTGGTTGACGGTGTACTCATGTACGATGTCCTGCAGTCCGGCGAGCGTTGGAGCAATCGACATAGACGGAATGCCCAATAGCCGGATAACCAGCTGCCGATGGACACGAACGCCAGCACTCTCCATCGCCGCTACGGCTCGGTACACATCTTGGGCTTCCCGCGAGAGATCTGCGTATTCCTTGAGCACGATGCTGTCGAACTGGTCGGAAGAGAATATGTTCTTCAGACACACGAACATGTCGGCATCGCAGCGACTTATAAGTCTCTGCTTTCTCTCGCTTCTCGTGAACCCAGTGAACGCATCACCGACGAGACGGCTGATTTCAGGAACCCGGTCTAGCAGGTCGAGGAGTCGATCAACCTCAATTTCGTTGATTCGATTAAACTGGTATTCGCGTGATCGATTGTGAAATCCTGGTGTCTTCACTCGAGGGTACCACTGGTTCTTCGACGACGTCAGAATGAGCGACAGAACCGTCACCTTATCCGTAACAAGATAATCGATCAGATCGTTAATCTCGGTCAGTTCGGAATGGGCATCATCAATCAGGAGGCAACCCTGCTTGCCCTCCTTTTCAAGTATCCCTGCGACTTTTCGCCAATCTTTTGCCGATAGCTGCTGGTCCGTTTTATGTTCCCAGCAGAATACCCCTTGGCCGGACAAGATTGTCAGCGCCTGCCTGGCTGCGGTAGTCTTCCCAACGCCGCTCGGCCCAAGAATCGTGACTATCTGATGCTTCCTGTTGGCGAGCGCCTTGGCCGCGTCGCTCGCGACAACCCGTTCAAAGGTGAGACCCGCTTTCACGTCGGGATAGGACGCAGACCAACCATTAAACATGGCAGCGACGTTTGGGCGCCCAATCTCCAGCGAATGCCGCACATCGACGGTCGCAGGGCGAAGCGAAGAGACAATGTCCAGCGGGTCCGACGATGATGTTGACGCGACCAAAAGGTCCGGTGCAACTCGTTTCGAGAGAGCGGCGAAGAGATCGTCCAGCCCACCGAAGCAGACCGTAATTCCCTTGCGTTCCAAGATAGAAGCGAGATTGGCGTCGGGCGAATAAGAAAGAACCGTGATTGCTCCTTGGCCACCGGCCTTTTGCCGGATACGCGCGGCTCTCTCCACCACTTCCTTGATGTCAGGATCAGCCAGAGAGTGGCCGATCACGAGTAGATCGCCTTCGCCTACGTCAGACTTAAACCGGTCGAATAGGTTTTCACGGTATTCTTCTGTGAGGTCGTAGTCGCTCGACGTAAGGATTATTCGTGACCGATCCCCATCGACGACATCCTTGTCGATGGTGCCGTGCAGCTTAAAAATCTGCGTAGAATCTGCCGGGCGTTCTCGCCCGAAATCAAAATTCGACGAGTACGCCACATAGGGACGCGACCGACGATTGTAGCTTATTTCGATTAGCTTGTCATAATTGGTCGTGAATATGCTCTTCCATGTGAATAATGGTAAGTTTAAAATCCCTCCCGTCGGTCTCTTGTTTTCTATAAGGCTTCTGAGAAACTCGATAAGGGGGCGACGGTCATTCTTCTGAATTTCGATAATTTCCGTTTGTTCAGCTAGGCT
>JAGVII010000841.1 GCA_020056155.1 Afipia sp. | reverse complement strand
AGATCAACCATGCCGTTGTTGACGTTCACGCCCAGTTCACTGAACAACTCGCCATGCTTGGCGAACGCGTCGCGATAGAAGATCTTCACGCAGTGACCGAACACGATGGGGTGCGACACCTTCATCATCGTGGCCTTCACGTGCAGCGAGAACATCACGCCGGTTTTGCGCGCGTCCTCGATCTGTTGCTCGTAGAATTCCTGAAGCGCATTCTTGCTCATGAACATCGAGTCGATGACTTCACGATCCTGCAGCGACACCTTGGGCTTGAGCACGATGGTCTTGCCGCTCCTGGTGATCAACTCCATCTTGACGTCACGCGCCTTATCCAGCGTCATGGACTTTTCGCCATGATAGAAGTCCCCATGATGCATGTGCGAGACGTGCGAGCGGGAGGCTTGACTCCATTCGGCCATGCTGTGCGGGTTTTTGCGGGCGTAGTTCTTCACTGCCAGCGGCGCACGACGATCGGAATTACCCTCGCGCAACACCGGGTTCACCGCGCTGCCGATGCACTTGGCATAGCGCGCGCGGATCGCCTTCTCTTCATCTGACTTCGGGCTTTCTGGATAATCCGGGACCTTGTAGCCCTTATCCTGCAGCTCCTTGATAGCCGCCATGAGCTGCGCCACCGAGGCACTGATATTGGGCAGTTTGATGATATTGGTATCGGGTAGCAGCGTGAGCCGGCCCAGCTCGGCCAGGCTGTCGGGCATGCGCTGCCCTTCGGTTAGAAATTCCGGAAACTCGCCCAGGATTCGGGCCGCGACCGAAATGTCGCTGGTGACAACGTTGATGCCGGCCGGCGCGGTGAATGCACGCACAACAGGCAAGAACGCGACCGTCGCCAGCGCCGGGGCCTCGTCGGTCAATGTGTAGATGATCGTAGGGGTTGTCGCGCTCATGCGCTGGTTTCCTCGCGGAGTGGGATTGGGCAGCGATAGTTGCATCAGCGTTGGATGCGATGTGGAATTTTAAGATGACCGAGTGATCTGGCGACGAGCTTTGAGCACCCAGACCGCTTCGGTATCGTCACGGAACCTGACACCTGCGATGAAATTCGGCAACCGATTTGTGCCTGTGAACTATCGCCAGGCGACCGCTACAGCGAAAGCTGCCGTCGTGCTGCGACGTGAACCGAACGTACGTGAATCGACCAGACCCATCCGGCCCGGATCATACCCTATCAAGATGCCCTTCCGGACCGGCGCTGAATCTGTTGACAAGAAAATCGATGAACAGGCGAACCTTCACAGCAAGATGCCGGGTCGGGGGATAAATTGCATAGAGCGCCAGCGGGGGCGCCTTGTAATCGTCGAGCACGGTTTGCAACGCTCCGGCGCGAAGCGCGGCACCGGCGATGAATGTCGGCAGCAATGCGACGCCCCTCCCCTTCACCGCCGCGTCACACAGGACCTCGGCATTGTTGGCGCACAGAAGCCAAGACGGCTGGATCCAGTGATCGCCGTCCTTGCCCGTGAGCTTCCACTGGTTGCCGGTGAGGAGAAAACCATACGTGAGCGCGACATGGCTGCGCAATGCATTCGGGTGAGTGGGAATGCCGTGCTGCTCCAGATAAGTGGGCGATGCACAGATCACGCGTTCGATCGGAACGATCTTGCGCGCGATAAGGCTTGACGACTCCAGGTCGGCGATACGCAGCGTAACGTCGAATCCGCCCTGCACCGGATCGACCTGCTCGTCGCTCAGAACCAGATGGATCTGAAGTTCGGGATTGATCTCCATGAAATCAGCAATCGCTGAGCCGAGTTGCAACGTCCCAAACGACATCGGCGCATTGACTCGCAGCAGTCCGCGCGGTGTGGACTGGAGATGCGCCACCGCCTGATCGGCAGCATCGATGTCCGCCAGAATGCTCAGCGCGCGCTCGAAATACATCTGACCGTTTTCATTTGGACTGGCATGGCGCGTAGTCCTGTTGAGCAGTTGAACGCCGAGGCTTTGCTCGAGTTCGCTGACGTATTTGCTGATCGCCGAACGCGACAGCCGCAGCTGCCGCCCTGCTTCGGAAAAACTGCCGAGCTCGACGACTTTGACGAACGCCCGAAGGCTGGCGAGCTTGTCCATGGGAATCGCGCTCCAAACCGGTGCCTGCAACACCGAATTGATTGTCATCAAATCATAGACAGAGATGCCATGGAATGACCAATTGTCTTTGAATGAGCATCGCCCAATATCCCTGCAACCGAGGCAAATACGCCTCACAACGCAGGAGAAGACGACCATGTCCGGCATTCACCACGTCACCGCAATCGCTGGTAACGCTTTGCAAAATTACGACTTTTACACCCGCGCCCTCGGGCTGCGGTTCGTCAAGAAGACGGTCAATTTCGACGATCCGGGCACCTATCACTTCTATTACGGCGACGAGGCCGGCAGCCCCGGCACGATCCTGACGTTCTTCCCATGGGAAGGCGCAGCACCCGGCCGCGGCGGCGTCGGCCAGACCCAGCAGACCGCCTTTCGTGTTCCGGCACGTTCGCTCGGCTACTGGACGCACCGCTTCATCGAAAAGGGCATTGCCCATGAAGCACTGGAGAAGCGGTTCGGTGAATCCGTGCTGCCTTTCACCGATCCCGATGGCATGAGCCTCGCGCTGGTCGGCATACCGGGCGCGGAGCACGAGACCGGCTGGAGCAACGGCGACGTGCCGGCCGAGCATGCGATCCGCGGCTTTCATGGCGT
>JAGVII010000390.1 GCA_020056155.1 Afipia sp. | reverse complement strand
GCGTACTGACGCACGGTCCACGGCTGGTTGACATACATGGTCGGGTAGGGGCCGCGCAGATAGGGCGCGATGCCGGGCCACGTATCGAGAAAGTCGATGCCCTCAAGGTCGGCTTCGCTGTAGCTCGGCTTGACGAGAAGACCCTCGGGCGTGAGCCACGGCGCGGCGTTGCTCTCGCTGCCGGTCACGGCAGCCTGCTCGAATGCAACGTCGGCGAAATTCGGAATGCGGGTCATCTGCTGTCTCAGGTTTGCGCGCGATCGTCGCGGCGACGCGCTCATGTATTATGGTCCGGATGCTGATAGCTGACAATGCTGGCTGTTTCGGCAGAACCCGCAGCCTCCGCCGTGGTCTTGCCCGGCAGGTTGTGCAGATGACTGATCCAGGCGAGTTTCGATTCAACGCCGGTTTGATAGGTCGGAATGACATGATCCGGCCGATCGAAAGCACCGGTCAGCAACTCGATCGCCGTCCCGTCGATCTTGCGATAGCTCAGTGGCGTTCCGCAGGCCGCGCAAAAATCGCGCTCCGCCAGCGATGACGAGCGAAACGCCGCCGGCGTGCCGCGTGTCCACGCGAAATCGCCATGCGGTATTTCAACAAATGATGCGAACGGACCGGCCACCGCCTTCTGGCACATCCGGCAGTGGCAAACGCTGATCCGTCCCGGCTTGGTATAGGACGCAAAACGCACAGCGCCACATTGGCAACCGCCGGTCAGAACGGGAACTCGTTCCTTCATGGCTTCACCCCATACGTTCGTAGGCCGCCTTGAGCATCGCGTGGGCATCGCCTCCGGCAAAAATGAACTCGCCGACGCCCGAATCCCGTAGCGCAGTTTCGAGTTCGCCGGGCCGGCCTGCCAGATAGATATGCTTTGCGCCTGCGGCATGAAGGGCCTGCGCGGCAGCAACAGCCTGCGTCGCGTAGACCTTGTCGGAGGAGCAAAGACAAACGAGGCTCGCGCCGGAGGCTGTGAACGCGGCCTTGAGTGCCGCCGGGTCGGAAAAGCCATCGTTGCCGATGGCTTCAATGCCGCCGGTTTCAAAGAAGCTCTTCGCGAACGTCGCCCGCGCGGTGAAGTCCGCCGGTGTGCCGAGATTGGCGAGGAATACGGCCGGGCGTTTGCCGGTCTTCTCGAGCGTCCGATCCGAGAGGTCGCGCAGGTTCTCGAACGGCGCGGCCAGGCGAATGGGTGTCAGTGCATCAAACGTCGTGACGATCTCATCCGACGACGGCAGGGTCACGGGCTTCACATCGAGCACCGCGGGCTTTTTCTCGTTCAGGTTCGGGAATTCGCTGGCCCCGGTCAGGATGTCCTTGCGCCTGGCGATGTTGACGTCGCGTGCGGTACGCACGGCAGCGACTTTCGACTGAATGATATTTTTCTCAAGCGCTGCGAACGCGCCACCGGCCTTTTCGATCTCCTGAAACTGCGCCCAGGCGGCGTCGCAAAGCTGTCTGGTGAGCGTTTCGATGCCGCCCGATCCGGCGGCCGGGTCCGACACCTTGTCGAGATTGGATTCTTCCAGCAGCACAAGCTGGGTATTTCGCGCGATACGCCGGGCGAACCCATCCGGCAATCCGAGGGCCAGCGTGTGCGGCAGGACGCTGATGCTGTTGGCGCCGCCGAGCCCGGCCGAGAACGCCGCGATGGTCGCGCGCAGCATGTTCACGTCGGGATCGCGTTGTGTCAGCATCCGCCATGAGGTTTCCGCCGCGACGAACATCGGCTCGGGCGCCAGTCCGCAGCTTTGCTCGACCCGCGCCCACAGCAGCCGCAGCGCGCGGAATTTCGCCATGGTGAGAAACTGGTCGGCGTCGGCACTGAGCCGCGCGTAGATCATTCGCCGGGCTTCGTCGAGCGCGATGCCGGCAGCTTCCAGCGCGCGCAGATAGGCGACACCGACGGCGAGGACGTAAGCAAGTTCCTGCGCCTCCGAACCGCCCGCGTCGTGGATCACCCGGCCATCGGCCGGAGCGAAAGGACCGCGAAAGCCGAGTTTCGCAAGCTGCGCGATCTTGCCGCCGAACACCTTTGCGATTGAGTCCCAACTGCCGTGGCTGCTGCCGCGCACGCCGCCGCCGCCGATCGGATCGAGGCCAAAACGGACATTGACTGTAGAGGGCGCGATCTTGCGCGCAGCAAGCAATTCGGCGAGGTGCTGTCCGACGTCACGCGATTGCGGGCTGATCTCGAATTCAATGCCGATACCTGCGTCGAGATAGATGCCATCGAGGACACGTGCCAGCGCTTCCCTGGTCGGCGGCAAACCGAAGCCGCGCGCGGCATTGGCGCCTGCGAATACGATGGTCAGACCGGTCGCGCCGTTCTCCAGATCATGAAGTGCCTGCGCATTTGCGATCGCGGCGTCCGGATGATCCACGCGCTGCATGATCTGCCACGGTGCACCGGCGGGGCGGGCGGGAATGGCCGTCGCATTGCGGGCGCGCTCATAGATCGGATCGATCCGCAGCCCGTCGTAGGTCTTGCCGACCAGCTTTTCGAACGGCGCGCCCTTGAGGACGCCATCGGCCAGCTTCCGCCAGTCGTCGCGGGAGGCGGGAGGGAAGTCGGCCGCGAGCGGCAGATCGTCGGTTTTCGTGGACATTCAGAGGGTTAGCTCCCAAAAAACATTACTTTGTTGACCCGAAAATGCCATGCGGCGGCGCGCAAGCCAATTGGTTGTTTCAGGCGTTTAGCGCAAATCAGGCAGGCGTTCGATGCCATCCGCCGAGAGCCGCGAAAGGGCTTGGCGCGCGGTTTGTCCCGCGATCGGGCGATCGGGTGCGATTTCCGCCAGCGGCACCAGCACAAAGGCGCGTTCGAACAGGCGAGGATGCGGCAGCGTCAATTCCGGTTTGTCGAGACGAACGTCGTCATAGGCAATGATATCGAGGTCCAGCGTGCGTGGACCCCAGCGCCGCTCATTGGCCCGGTCACGGCCGAACTTCTTCTCGATCTTGTGCAGCGTGAACAG
>JAGVII010000413.1 GCA_020056155.1 Afipia sp. | reverse complement strand
GGCGGCATTCTCGGCATGTTCAACATGTTCGCCGGCGGCGGCATCAACCGCATGGCGATCTTCGCGCTGAACATCATGCCGTACATTTCGGCATCGATCATTCTTCAGTTGCTGACCACGGTATCGCCGCAGCTCGAGGCCCTCAAGAAAGAGGGCGAGTCGGGCCGCAAGGTCATCAACCAGTACACGCGCTATCTGACCGTCGTTCTCGCCACGTTCCAGGCTTACGGCATCGCCGTCGGCCTTGAAGGCGCAGGCAACGTCGTTTCTGATCCAGGCATGTTCTTCCGCCTGTCGACCACGATCACGCTGGTCGGCGGCACCATGTTCCTGATGTGGCTCGGCGAGCAGATCACCTCGCGCGGCATCGGCAACGGCATTTCGCTGATCATCATGGCCGGCATCGTCGCCGAGCTGCCGTCGGCCATCGCCGGCACGCTCGAACTCGGCCGCCAGGGCGCGCTGTCGACGGTGCTGATCCTGGCCATCATCCTGATGGCCGTTGCGGTCATCGCGCTGATCGTGTTCGTCGAGCGCGCGCAGCGCCGCCTGCTGATCCAGTATCCGAAGCGCCAGGTCGGCAACAAGATGTTCGAGGGCCAGTCGTCGCATCTGCCGCTCAAGCTCAACACCGCGGGCGTGATTCCGCCGATCTTCGCGTCGTCGCTGCTGTTGCTGCCGACAACCATCGCGCAGTTCAACGCGGGCAAGGGACCGGAGTGGTTTCAGTGGCTGACGACGCAGCTCAGCCACGGCCGTCCGCTGTTTCTCGTTCTTTATCTCGGGATGATCGTGTTCTTCGCGTTCTTCTACACCGCGATCGTGTTCAACCCGACCGAGACTGCGGACAATCTCAAGAAGCACGGCGGCTTTATTCCGGGCATCCGTCCGGGCGAACGCACCGCCGAGTACATCGACTATGTGCTGTCGCGTATCACCGTGGTCGGCGCGATCTATCTCGCGATCGTCTGTCTGGTGCCTGAAATCCTGATCTCCTACGCGTCGGTGCCGTTCTATCTCGGAGGCACGTCGCTGCTGATCGTCGTCAGTGTGACGATGGATACGGTCGCCCAGGTGCAGGGCTATTTGCTGGCGCACCAGTACGAAGGGCTGATCCGTAAATCGAAACTGAGGGGCCGCCGTAAATGAGGTTGATTCTTCTCGGGCCGCCGGGGGCGGGCAAGGGAACGCAGGCGCAACGACTGGTTCACAAGCACGGCATCGTGCAGCTCTCCACCGGAGAGATGTTGCGTGCCGCGGTTGCCGCCGGAACGCCCGTCGGCCTCAAGGCGAAGGACATCATGGCCAGCGGCGCGCTGGTGCCGGATGAGGTCGTGGTCGGGATCATCGCCGACCGCATCGAGGAGCCGGACGCGAAGAAGGGCTTCATCCTCGACGGATTTCCGCGCACCGTGCCGCAGGCGCAGGCGCTGGACGAACTGCTGAAGAAGAAGCACCTCAAGCTCGATGCCGTCGTCGAGTTGCGCGTGAACGAGAGTGCGTTGCTGGAGCGGGTCGAAACCCGTGTTGCGCAGATGCGCGAGCGCGGCGAAGAGGTTCGCATCGACGATACGCCGGAGGTGCTCTCCAAGCGTCTGGCCAGTTATCGGGCGCAGACCGAGCCGCTGGTTCACTACTATTCGGAGAAGCGCAAGCTCATCACCATCGACGGCATGATGACCATCGAGCAGGTGACGGGGGCGATCAACCGGGTTCTGTCCGCGCTGGAAGCGGCCGATTCGGCTGCCAAGGCTGCGAAGAAAACCGCCCGGAAAACCGCCAAGCCGGGCAAGGCCGCTGGCAAGACTCCGGCGAAGGGGGCCGCAAAGGCCGCCAAGAAGATCGCCAAGGCAGCCGCAAAGAAGGCCAAAAAGGCCGCCAAACCGGCCGGTAAGGCCGCCAAGGGCGGTAAAAAGGCCGCAGCGAAGGCCAAAAGCCGGACCTCCGGAACCAAGGCTGCAAAGACCCGGAAAGTGACTAAAAAGGCCACTAAAAAGCGCGCTAAAGCCGTCAAACGGTTGACGAAACGCCGCTGAATACATTAATAAGCCCGCATCCAGTCGGATAGTTTCAGACGATGCCGGGCCCCGAAAAGAAAATGGGGAGGGCGTCGTGTTCGCGTTTGTGGACGCCCGCCCGACACAGAGACCAACGAGACAAGCCAGTCCGTGACGGACGGTGACAGGAGCGAAGACCGTGGCCCGTATTGCAGGCGTCAACATTCCGACCAACAAGCGCGTTCTGATCGCGCTTCAGTACATTCATGGCATCGGCCAGAAGAACGC
>JAGVII010000567.1 GCA_020056155.1 Afipia sp. | reverse complement strand
GGGCGCGGGCTGCCTGCTGCTCGTGATTGCCTGCACGGCGCTGGGCGTCGATGTCGGCACCATCTTCGCCGACAAGCGCCGCGCCCAGAGCGCCGCCGATCTCGCGGCCATCGTCGCCGCGAGCGATCTGACCAATGCGTCCCGCGCTGCTGCGGCAACCATCGCCAGGAACAACTATCCGCCGGAGTCGCTCGTGGCTGTCGAACCCGGTGTCTACACGGCGAAGGCGTCACTCGCGCCGCAGCAGCGCTTCGTGGCGGGCGCGACACCCGCCAATGCGGTTCGTGTGTCCCTGAAAACCAGGACGCCGCTGTATTTCGGCAAGGTGCTGACCGGCGACAGCCAATGGGACCTGAAGGCCACCGCCATTGCCAGCACCACGCAGCTTGCGACATTCGCCATCGGTTCGCGGCTGGTGTCGCTCAATGGCGGGCTGCTGAACTCGCTGCTCGGCGGCATGCTCGGCACGACACTCTCGCTCTCGGCGATGGACTACAACGCGCTGCTGAGTGCGAATATCGACGCGTTCGATTTCCTCTCTGCGCTGGCGACGCGGGTGAATCTGACGGGTGTGACATATGACGCGCTGCTGAGCAGCAATCTCAAGGTGACGGACATCGTGGCGGCGCTGCAGACAGCGGTGACCGGCGACGGCGGCGCGATCGCGGCGCTCTCCAGCGTCTCGTCGGCGGTGTCCGGAATGACCACGAAGATCACGCCGACCTCGCTGATCAGCGTCGGGCCTTATTCCAACCTCACCGTCGGACAGAGGCCGAAGGTCGGCACCAGCGTGTCGGCGCTCGATCTGCTCTCGGCCGCGGCGGCGCTCGCCAACGGCACCAACCAGATCGCGGCGAATGTGAACCTGTCGCTGCCGGGCATCGCGGGTGTGACCCTGATGGCGACGGTGGGCGAGCGCCCGGTGGGCACGAGCTGGATCACCGTCGGCTCCACGGGGGCGAGCGTCCACACCGCGCAGACGCGCATCCTGCTCAAGATCCAGTTGATCGGCTCCGGTGCGGTGTCGGCGGTCACTTTGCCGGTTTACGTCGAGATCGCGGCGGGCACCGCGACGCTCAATGCGGTGTCGTGCGGTTATCCCAACGTCAGCACCTCGTCGGTGACGCTCGGCGTCTCGCCCGGCATCGTGGATGCGTGGATCGGCGACGTGACGCCGGCCATGATGACGAATTTTTCCACCAAGCCGAATCCGCCTGCGGCCAATATCGTCAATCTCGGGGTCATCCAGGTCTCGGGCCGGGCGCATGCCACCATGGCCAACACGTCGCCGACGCCTGTGAACTTCAGCTACGCGGATATTCAGGCGCGGACCAAAAAGACGGTGAACACCACGTCGTTCACCTCGTCGCTGACGTCGAGCCTTCTCGGCGACCTGCAACTCGGCGTGCAGCTCGGGCCGCTCGGCCTGCCGATCCCCGGCATCGGCGCGCTGGTCGCCAGCATCATCGGCGGCGCGACCGGCCCGATCGATATGCTGCTCAATTCGGTGTTGCAGACCCTTGGCGTCGGCCTCGGACAGGCGGATGTCTGGGTCAACGGCATCCGCTGCGACGGCGCGGTGCTGGTGAATTAGGTCCATTGAATTCTCGTTCGTCATGCCCGGACTTGTTCCGGGCATCCACGTCTTCTTGTCATTGCGAGGAGCGAAGCGACGAAGCAATCCAGTTCTCACTTGCGGCTATTCTGGATTGCTTCGCGGAGCCTGTCATCGGGCGGCGACTTCGCGCCGACCCGTTGGCTCGCAATGACGGAAAAGGGCACAAAACAAGACGTGGATGGCCGGGACGAGCCCGGCCATGACGATGTGATGCTTGCTCGCTTGCGCCTCGGCTGATAACCCGTGGGCCGATGTGATAAGCCGACAGTCAACTTATCCAAACGCACGAAATCCATGACCGACAAGAAACCCAAAAAACCGCAGAAACTGCGCGCGCGCCTGCCGCGCGGGCTGGTGGACCGCACGCCCGCCGAAATCGCCGCCACGCGGCAGATGGTGGAAAAAATCCGCGAGGTCTATGAGCGCTACGGCTTCGAGCCGGTGGAAACCCCGGCGATGGAATACACCGACGCGCTCGGCAAGTTCCTGCCCGATCAGGACCGGCCCAACGAGGGGGTGTTCTCGTTTCAGGACGACGACGAGCAGTGGATTTCGCTGCGCTACGATCTGACCGCGCCGCTGGCGCGCTATGTCGCGGAAAATTTCGACACGCTCCCGAAGCCGTATCGCAGCTATCGCAACGGTTACGTCTATCGCAATGAGAAGCCGGGTCCGGGCCGCTTCCGTCAGTTCATGCAGTTCGATGCCGACACGGTGGGTTCAGCCTCGCCCGCAGCCGACGCGGAGATGTGCATGATGGCGGCGGACACCATGGAAGCGCTCGGTATTCCGCGCGGGCAATATGTGGTCAAGGTGAACAACCGCAAGGTGCTCGATGGCGTGATGGAGAGCATCGGCCTTGGCGGCGACGAGAACGCGGGCAAGCGGCTTACGGTGTTGAGGGCGATTGATAAGGCAGACAAATTTGAATGGGCTGAAATTGAAAAATTGCTAGGTGCCGGTAGGAAAGACGAAAGCGGTGATTTTACAAAAGGTGCAGACCTTGATGAGCGGCAGATCAATGTCGTTTCTCGACTAGTCGCACCTAGCCGACCTGACATGAAGTTAGAGTCAGACGATCCTAAATTAGTCAATTCAATGGAGAGGGTGGGCCGCCCCAGAGATCGTCAGAACTGGTGGAATCTTGATTGGTGGCGACATGATCTAGATTTCTTTTTAACTGAGAATGGCTTTGCTTTCACGGATGCCATTGTCGATGCCTTTGATAATTTATTTGAAATCGAAGAGCTTTTGTGGAGCAGCGGCTACCAATCAAATAGAATAAAAATAGATCTCTCCGTCGTGCGCGGTCTCGAATACTACACCGGCCCGGTCTACGAAGTTGAGCTGCTGCTCGAGACCAAGGACGAGAAGGGCCGCCCGGTGCGGTTCGGCTCGGTCGGCGGCGGCGGACGTTATGATGGACTTGTCTCGCGCTTTCGCGGCGAGCCGGTTCCGGCGACGGGCTTCTCCATCGGCGTCTCGCGCCTGCAGGCGGCGCTCACCATGTTGGGCAAGATCGACACCACGCCGGAGTTCGGTCCCGTGGTCGTGCTGGTGATGGATCGCAACGAGAT
>JAGVII010000482.1 GCA_020056155.1 Afipia sp. | reverse complement strand
GCGGTCCTGGCGGACTGGAATTCCGGCGAGGAGCGCCTGACCGTCTATCTGGGAACACAGGCGCCGCACATGGTGCAGAATATCGCCGCCCTGCATTTGGGTCTCGATGAGGCGCAGGTTCGCGTGGTGTGCAAGGATGTCGGCGGCTCCTTCGGCATCAAGGTTCACATCTACGCCGACGAGATGGCAACTCTTGCGCTGTCGAAGCTGCTGCGCCGCCCGATCAAATTCGTTGCCGACCGGGTCGAAAGCTTCAATACCGATATTCATGCGCGCGATCACGTCTGCAAGGCGCGCATCGGCGTCAGCAAGGACGGGACCATCAACGCATTCGAAATCGATGATGTGACCGGCATCGGTCCGTATTCGATGTATCCGCGCACCAGCGCGATCGAGGCCAATCAGGTCGTCAATCTGGTAGGTGGTCCCTATACGACGCAGAACTATCGAGCGCGGACCCGTGTTGTTTTCCAGAACAAGAACGTCACCTGTCAGTATCGCGGTGTCGGGCATCCCATCGCGTGCTCGATTACTGAAGGACTGGTCGATCTCGCCGCACAGCGAATCGGGATGGATCCGATTGAAATCCGCCGCCGCAATCTCATTCGCGATGATGCCTATCCCTGCGGGTCACCGTCAGGACTCAAGTTCGAGGCGCTATCGCATCACGCCTCGCTCGATAAGCTTGTCGCAATGATGAACTACGATGCATTGCGCGCCGAACAGGCCGAGCTGCGTAAGCAGGGAATCTATCGCGGTATCGGCATTGGAAGCTTTATCGAGGTCACCAATCCGAGTGCGGCATTCTACGGCGTCGGTGGTGCGCGGATTTCGTCGCAAGATGGTGTGGCCGTACGTCTGGATGCGACTGGCCGGGTGATTTGCCAGA
This sequence comes from Afipia sp., assembly GCA_020056155.1. Lineage (GTDB taxonomy): Bacteria > Pseudomonadota > Alphaproteobacteria > Rhizobiales > Xanthobacteraceae > Afipia. The sequence goes on along the minus strand of JAGVII010000482.1, from coordinate 2,744 downwards.
CCAGTATCACCGAGCAGGGGCAAGGGTCCGAATCTCTGACCGCACAGATCGTCGGAAGCGTGCTCGGCGTATCGATGGAACGCGTACGGGTGATTCTGGGTGATACCGACAATACGCCTTACGGCGGCGGTACCTGGGCGTCGCGTGGAGCAGGCATCGGTGGTGAGGCTGCGCTGCAGGCGGCCAAGGTGTTACGTAAGAACATTCTTGATGTCGCGGCGGCGATCCTTCAAGCCAAGCCGGACGATCTCGATATCGTCGACAACATCGTGGTAGATGTCGATAGCGGACAGCAGCGTATCGAATTGCATGAGCTGGCGCGTGTCGTGTACTTCCGGCCCGATACTTTGCCGCCGGGATTCCAGCCCGAACTGATGGCGACCCGTCATTTCGTGCCGCGTGAATATCCCTTTGCTTTCACTAACGGTGTTCAGGCCTCGTGGCTGGAGGTTGACCCTCACACTGGCTTCATCAAGCTGCTCAAGCATTGGGTGGTTGAGGATTGCGGTACTATCATCAATCCTCAACTGGTGGATGAGCAAATCCGCGGTGGCGTGGTTCAAGGTTTGGGTGCCGCGCTTTACGAACACTGCATTTACGATGAGCGTGGACAGCTCACCAATGCCAACATGGCGGACTATCTCGTTCCGATGTCGGGCGAGATGCCTGATATCGACGTCGGGCACGTTGTCTCTCCCACGCTTGAGAGCGAACTCGGCGCCAAGGGGGCGGGCGAAGCGGGGACGGCCGCTGCGGCTGCCGTGGTCACCAACGCCGTCAACGATGCGCTCTCACCCTTCAACGTCACAATCACTGAAATTCCGCTGACGCCGCGAGTCGTTCTCGCTGCGCTCGGCCGGATCTGATCGACACCACAAAGAATATCAACCTCGGAGGAATACATGGCCAAGAAAACGACAGGATCCATCTCTCGCCGCCGCTTGCTGACAACCGCCAGCGCCGGCGCTGTTCTGGCAGCCTCGCCGTTTCGCATCAATCTGCTCCAGGCGCAGGAAGCGACCATCAAGGTTGGTTTTCCTGTTCCGCTGACCGGTCCTTATGGCACCGAAGCACAGGATCAGGTGCGCGCGGCGGAAGTCGCAATCGCAGAATTCAATGAAGCAGGCGGCCTCAATGGCCGGAAGGCTGTGCTGCTGGTGCGCGACGACAAGCTCAACCCCGGCGAAGCGGCGACCCGCACGCTGGAACTGATCGAGAAGGAAAAGGTCAATTTCATCGTAGGCAGTCTGTCTGCGTCGGTGCAACTCGCGGTGAACAACGTCACCAAGGAACGGAAGATCATTTACAACTCGATCAGCCAGTCCGATGAAATCAATGAGGTCAAGGACTTCAGCAAGTACACGTTCCATGAAGCGCTCACGCCGCACCTGACCGCAGGCGCCGTCGGACGCTATGCGTTCCCGAAATTTGGCAAGAAGGTCGCTTTCCTCACCGCTGACTATGCCTATGGTCATGAGATGGTGCGTGGCTTCCAGCAAGCCGGAAAGGAATTCGGAATCGAGAGCCTCGTCGATATCCGGCATCCTCTTGGCACCACCGACTTCTCGGCGCTGCTGCCGCGCATTCAGGCTCTGAAGCCGGACATCCTTGTCATCAGTAACTTCGGCCGCGATCAGCAGATCGCGCTCAAGCAGGCCACCGACTTCGGCATGAAGAAGAGCATGAAGATCGTTGCGCCGATCCTGCTTTACACCGGCCGAATTGCCGCCGGCGCGCAGGCATTCGAGGGCGTTATCGGTGGAACCTCGTATTACTGGGGCATTGAAGACAAGGTTGCGTCCGCGAAGGCGTTCAACGACCGCTTCCGCAAGATGCACGGTGGAAAGGTGCCGTCGGATTACGGCGCGCTGGGCTACGCCGGCGTCAAGACGTTGCTGATGGGAGCCAAGGCCGCCGGCAGCACCGATACCGACAAGGTCATCGAGGCCGTCGAGGCACTCAAGTACGACTACTACAAAGGCCCCGAATACTATCGCAAGTGCGACCACCAGGCCGTGCAGTCGGTTTTTATCATCGAATCCAAGTCGAAGCCCGAGAAGGGCGATGCCGACGTCTTTAACGTCATCGCCACCGAGGAACCGAGCGAAAAGAACCTGCGCACCTGCGAAGCGCTCGGCCACAAGTCCTGAACCATTTTGAACTAACGGACGCGCGCCCATCGTGGGCGCGCGTCTTCTCTGGAGATATCCATGGCCGGTTTGAGTTTCGATCTGATCGCGTTGCAATTATTCACCGGTCTGGCGCTTGGCGCGATCTACGTGCTGTTCGCCATTGGACTGTCGCTGATCTTCGGCATGCTGACCGTGGTGAATTTCGCCCACGGCGCCTTCTATATGGTCGGCGCATATGTCGGACTGTTTCTTCTCTCACTGGGAGGAAACTTCTGGCTTTGCCTCATTGCGGTTCCGCTGATCGTCGGCACCATAGGTCTCGTTGTTGAGCGGTTCCTGATCCGGCCGCTGTATGGCCGCGGCATCGACTATCCGCTGCTTCTCACATTTGGCCTTAGCTATGTGATGGTCGAACTCGTTCGTATCGCATTCGGCAAAAGCGGCTATCCGTTTGATACGCCCGAGATCCTGCAGGGTGCGGTCAATATCGGCGTCGGATATTTCCCGCTCTATCGCCTGTTCGTCATCGGTATCGCTGCGGCGGTTCTTCTGGGCCTCTGGCTCTTCCTCGAGCGCACGAGCTTCGGCTTGATCATCCGCGCAGGTGCGCGT
>JAGVII010000073.1 GCA_020056155.1 Afipia sp. | reverse complement strand
TTTCCCAGCACCGACCGTGCGCGAACCAGTGCGTTTTTCCAGGCGGCTTTCGGCTGGGGTATTGTCAGCTATGGCCCGACTTACGATGCTCTCACGGACGCGGGAATCGATGGCGGCATCGATCAGGCAGCGGAACGGGTCGCGGCACCGCTCGCGGTGGTGCGGACCACGGATATCGACGCCGCCGAACGGCGCGTGATTGCCGCTGGCGGCACAATCACGAAGCCGCAGTTCGATTTTCCCGGCGGGCGCCGATTTCATTTCCGCGAACCGGGTGGCAATGAGATGGCAGTCTGGGTCGCGCGCGATTAGCGAGAGTCGGGAGCCGCTTTCGCTGGAAGATTTTCCATCCGTCATTGCGAGGAGCGCTTGCGACGAAGCAATCCAGTCCTCGCTTTCCTTCTGTCAGAGACTGGATTGCTTCGCTTCGCTCGCAATGACGGCGCGTGAACCGAGGTCTCCACCTTATCGGCTACTTCCTCCGGCCGCGTCGCTGGCTTTCGCCGCGGCGAGAATGCGCTGCGCCCGCAGCCGCACCGGCGCATCGACCATCATGCCGTCGACCGACACCGCGCCGTCTCCCGAGTTGGAGATCTTCGTCGCCCATTCGATATCTTTTAACGACGGCCGGAATCCCTTCAGCGTCGGCGCGATCTGCTTCGGATGAATGCACAGCTTGCCACCGAAACCCATCGATGCCGCATAACGCGCGTCATCCTCAACCAGCGCCGGATCGTCGAACGATGGTGTCACGCCCTCGAGCGGTGATGGCAACTGCGCAAGCCTCGAGGCCAGCACGATCTCGGAGCGGGCCATCAGCAATGCGTCGCGGTCCATGCTGCAACCGACATCGGCGCTGAAGTCGATATAGCCGAACGCGAGCCGGTCGGAATGACTGGCGACCTCGCGAACGCCCGCGACGCCTTGCGCCGATTCGATCAGCGAAATCACCGGAAGATCGCCCAGCACCGCGCGTACGCTCTCCAGATGCCCCGCAGTCTCTGCCTTTGGCAACATGATTCCGGCGATGCCGAGGCCCTTCATCGCCACAATGTCAGCCTCATGCCAGCGCGTTCCAAACGCGTTGACGCGGACGATCGAATTCGGGGGGAGGGAGGCGGCAACCAGCGTCTCGCGGGCGGCATCCTTCTCGTTCGCCGCCACCGCGTCCTCAAGATCGATGATGATGCCGTCCGCGCCGGACCCTGCCGCCTTGAAATACCGCTCGGGCCGCGTGGCCGGGACGAACAGGGGCGCGAGGAAACCGATGGAGGACGAAGATGTCATTCAGGGACTCGTTTGATTGCGCAGAACGCGAGATTTAGGCTGTTTAAGCGCGGACCGCAGGCTGATGCAACCGCGACAGATCCTTCAATGCGTTTGCATTGGGGGGACCGCCCGCCGTATGTTGCGGCCCGAAAGAACGCGTTTTCGGACGAAAATCACGCCCAGGTGACGGAGCAGACGTGGCAGCAATTTCCATGCGTATCGGAACGCGCAAAAGTACGATGGCGCTTGCGCAAACCGGGGAAATCGCACGCCAGCTCGAAGCTGCGGCGCCGGATCTGAATGTCGAGATCGTCAAGTTTGAGACGCGCGGCGACCAGGATCAGGTCGGCCTGCTGTTGCCGCATGGCGGCAAGGGCGGTGCATTCGTTGCCGAAATTCGCGCGGCCGTGATCGCTGGCAAACTGCACGCGGCGATGCATTCGCTGAAGGACATGCCGGGCAACGAGGATACGCCGGGTCTGGTGATCGGCGCGACGCTGTCACGCGATCCGCCCACCGATGCGCTGGTGCTGCGCGCAGGCGTCACGTTCGACGATCTGAAGCGCACCAGGGGCAGGGGTTTCAAGATCGGCACCAATGCTGTGCGGCGCGCGGCATATGCGCGGCGGCTGTTTCCCGAAATCGAAGTGATTCATTTTCGCGGTGCGGCCGACACGCGGGTGCGAAAACTCGACAACGGCGAGATGCAGCGGCTCGCGGACGGCGGTGAGACCGGTCCTGCCGATGCGCTGATCATGGCGCGCTCGGGACTTGAGCGCGTCGGGCTTGCAAGCCGCGTCGCCCACGAATTCACAGCGCGCGAAATGCTGCCGGCAGCGGGGCAGGGCATCGTCGCGGTGGAGTGCGCCGTGAACGATTGGCGCACGCGCCAGTATCTCGCGCTGATCGATGATCCGGTGGCGCATCTATGCGCCGACGCCGAGCGCGAGGTGCTATGGGTGTTAAACGGTCACTGCAATTCGCCGATTGCGGGTTTTTCGACGATCGTTGGCCGCGAGATGTCGCTGACGGCTTCGGTACTCGATCTGGAAGGCGATCAGTTGCTGGAAGCCACGCGCGCCGGACCGGCCGACAAGCCGCGCGAGCTTGGCCGCGCGGTGGCGTTCGATCTGCTGGCCAAGGGTGCCGCTGCCATCATCGAGCGGTCAAGGCCGAACTGACCAGCAGCCCGCCGCGGCAATCCTGTGATACCATGACATTCAGGAAGTGGACCGGTTCGCCGAATGACATCAAATACCTCGATGCTGCAGCGTCTGCGATCGCGGCTCCGCAGTCTCTACGATGGTGAATCCGTCGATGCGCAGCGATTCCGCTACGGCTTGCTGATCTTCGACATCGTTTCCATCGTTTTTATCGTTGCCACCTCCTTCATTCCCGGAAATCCTTATGTTGAAGTCGCCGATGTCGGCTTTGGCCTGGTTTTTCTTGCGGACTTCCTCGCCCGCCTTTCCATCGCCAGGAAACCCTGGCGTGAATTCCTGCACCCGGTCACCTGGGCGGATATCGCAAGTATCGTTTCATTTCTGGCGCCGCTGGCGGGCGAGCAGATAGCTTTTTTGCGCGTGCTGCGCACCTTGCGGCTGATGCGTAGCTACCGGTTGCTGGCGCGGCTTCGTGCCGATTTTCCTTATTTCCGCGCGAACGAGGAGATCATCCTCGCGGGGATCAATATCGCGGTCTTCCTGTTCGTGATGACCGGCTTCATTTACGCGACCCAGCACGCGACAAATCCCGCCATCACGAACTATCTGGACGCGCTCTATTTCACGGTCACCGCGCTGACGACGACCGGTTTTGGCGACATCACGCTTCCCGGTCCGACCGGACGGCTGATCTCCGTTGTCATCATGATATTCGGAGTGACCCTGTTTCTCGGTCTGGTACGCGCCATGCTGCGCCCGGCCAAGGTCCGCTTCCCCTGTCCGACATGCGGCCTGCTGCGCCATGACATCGATGCTGTGCACTGCAAGGCGTGCGGCGAGCTGCTGAACATTCCGAACGAGTAGTTCAGTAGTGGCGCTGCTGAAAGCTACCCTTTGTAAGCCCGCACGCGCGTCAGCATCTGCTCGACATGCGGGATCGGCGTTTCCGGCTGGATGCCATGGCCGAGATTGAAGATGTATCGGCCGCCCGCGTAGTTCTCCAATGCATCATCGACCGCGCGGTCCAGCGCGTCGCCGCCGGCGATCAAGGCCAGCGGATCGAGATTGCCCTGCACGGCGACTTGGCTCTGCACACGCTCGCGGATCAACGACGGCTCCGCCGCCCAGTCGATGCTGACGCCATCGACCCCAGTGCGGCCGATATACAGCGGCAATTGCGCGTCCGCGCCACGCGGGAAGCCGATGATCCTCGCGTTCGGCGCCTTCGCACGCACACCTTCGACGATCCGCCGCGTCGGCTCGACCGACCAGCGCTGGAATTCGCGCGGCGGCAGCACGCCCGCCCATGTGTCGAAGATCTGCAACGCGTCTGCGCCTGCCTTGAGTTGTCCCAGCAGATACTGAATTGAGTTTTCCACCAGCACGTCGATGATTTTCGCGAACGCTTTGGGTTCGCGGTAGGCGAGCATCCGTGCCGGCGCCTGATCCGGCGTGCCTTGCCCGGCGACCATGTAAGTCGCAACCGTCCACGGCGCGCCGCAGAAACCGATCAGCGCGATCTTTGGATCAAGTTCGGCGCGGACGCGGCGCAGCGCCTCGAACACGGGTTCGAGTTTCGTGAAGTCGGCAGCCATCGCCAGCGTCGCGATCTTCTCCGGCGTGTCGAGCGGCTCAAGGCGGGGACCTTCGCCCGCCTCGAAGCGGACCGAGCGCCCGAGCGCGTGCGGGATCACCAGAATGTCCGAGAAGATGATCGCGGCATCGAACCCGAAACGCCGGATCGGCTGCAGCGTGACCTCGGCCGCCCATTCGGGATTGAAGCAGAGATCGAGGAAGCTGCCCGCCTTGGTCCGCAAATCGCGGTACTCGGGCAGGTAACGCCCTGCCTGCCGCATCATCCACACCGGCGGCACGGCCTGCCTGCTTCCGGCGAGAACCTCGAGAAATGGTTTAACGGGCTGGGGCTGGCTCAAGCGGAAATTCCGTTGCGAGATAATGGGGTTATTGCTGCCCTGATACACGTTGTGTCAGCCTTTGGCCACCGGTTGACCGTCCGGTTCATCCTGATACGTTCCTTTTCGGAACGGATGGCATGGCAGCCTTGCCCGGCCAAACCATTGTCGCGCCGCGGCTGCCTGCGGTAACGATGTCATTGGAACCAAGGAGAGGGAAACATATGAAAACGGCGATTACGGAATTGTTCGGCATCCAGCACCCGATCATTCAGGGCGGTATGCACTATGTCGGCTTCGCGGAGCTTGCGTCGGCCGTATCGAATGCAGGCGGTCTTGGCATCATCACCGGTCTGACGCAGAAGACGCCCGAACTGCTGGCGAAGGAAATCAAGAAGTGCAAGGACATGACCGACAAGCCGTTCGGCGTGAACCTGACCTTCCTGCCGACGTTTGCAGCGCCTCCGTATCCCGAATATATCGCGGCGATCAAGGAAGCCGGCATCAAGGCGGTCGAGACCGCGGGCCGCAGCCCCGAGCAGTATATGCCCGCGCTGAAGGCCGCCGGCATCAAGGTCATCCACAAGTGCACTTCGGTTCGTCACTCGCTGAAGGCTGAGGCCATTGGCTGCGACGCGGTCAGCGTCGACGGTTTCGAGTGCGGCGGTCATCCCGGCGAGGATGACATGCCGAACATGATCCTGCTGCCGCGCGCGGAAGAGGAACTGAGAATTCCGTTCGTGGCGTCGGGCGGCATGGCCGATGCGCGCAGTCTCGTGGCGGCGCTCGCCATGGGCGCGCAGGGCATGAACATGGGTACGCGTTTCATCGCCACCAAGGAAGCGCCGGTGCATGACAATGTGAAGCAGGCGCTGCTCAAGGCCACCGAACTCGACACCCGCCTTGTGATGCGCGCGCTGCGCAACACCGAGCGCGTGCTGACCAACAAGAATGTCGAGAAGCTGATCGAGATCGAGAAGGAAAAGGGCAAGAGCCTCAAGATCGACGATATCATGGATCAGGTCGCGGGCGTCTACCCGAAGGTGATGCTGGAAGGCGACATGGACGCGGGCGCATGGAGCTGCGGCATGATGGTCGGCCTCATCAACGACATTCCGACCTGCAAGGAATTGATCGACCGCATCATGGCGGACGCCGAGTTCATCATCCGTAAGCGGCTGACCGGCTTCCTGGACGGCACGTTCTCTGTGTCCGAACCGCGCAAGAAGGTGGCTTGAGGGTAGTCGTCATTCCGGGGCGCGAGCGCTGGCGAGCGAACCCGGAATCTCGCAGTGGTTTCCGATGAACTCATGGATTCCGGATCAGCCCGCCGCGCGGGCTGTCCGGAATGACAGGGTGGGATTGATGGCCGTGTAAACCGGATCCTCGTCATTGCGAGGAGCGAAGCGACGAAGCAATCCAGTCTTCGTTTGACGAGCGTTCCGCTAGATTGCTTCGCTTCGCTCGCAATGACGAGCTAAGCCAGCCCATACGCCTCGCGCATTTCATCGATGGCTTCGAGCTTGGCGTGAAACACCGACCAGTCGTCGCTGTCCGCAATTGGCTTCCAGATCGCTTCGACTTCCTCGATCAGCATCGAGCATGCGAACGGCTTGCTGAAATATGCATGACCGAGATCGACTTCTGGGCGCGGAGAAAAGCCCTGCAAGGCATCGCGGACCGGATTGAACGCCGGATTCGCGTAACGATCCTTCGACGGGCTGCGCGCCGCGCGATCGGCGCTCGCCAATCCGCCGAACCAGTCAAAGAAAGTCTGTTCGAACGGCGCTTTCGTCTCCGACAGGAAAATCCACAACACGCGCACCAGTTCGTTGTCGCGCTCCGGGCTTTCTGCCCCGACGCCGAGCCGTCGCAGCATCGCATCGGTGAATTCCTTGCGAATGGCTGGTTCGAAAACGCCCAGCGCTTTTTCAAGGCTGGGCTGATCGGCGAGACGGAGCAGGCATTCCGCCAGCCGCGTCACGTTCCAGAACAGGGCATCCGGCTGGCGGCCGTAGGCGTAAAGCCCGGTCTCGTCGAAATAGGCCGCGGTGAAGGCGGGATCGAGCTCGGGAAGAAACCGCCATGGGCCGTAATCGAAGCTCTCGCCGGTGATGTTGATATTGTCGGTGTTGAGAACGCCGTGGACAAACCCGGCCGCCATCCACTGCGCGCCGACCCGCGCGACGCGACGGCAGACCTCTTCGAGAAAGGCAATGGCGCGTGCCGGTACATCGTCGCGCCAGATGCCGGGCATGTAGGTCTTGATGGTGTAGTCGAGCAGCTTCTGGATGTTCTCCGTGCTGCGATGAAAAGCCTGGCGCTGAAATGTACCAATCCGGATGTGCGAGTGACTGAGGCGCACCATCACTGAGGATCGCGTGGGCGAGGGTTCGTCGCCCCGTTCCAGTGCTTCGCCGGTCTCGATCAGGCTGAAAGTTTTCGAGGTATCGACGCCGAGCGCCTCCAGCATGGACGTCGCCAGCACCTCGCGCACGCCGCCCTTGAGCGTCAGGCGTCCGTCGGCGGTGCGCGACCAGGGCGTCTTGCCGCTGCCCTTGGTTGCAAGATCAAGCAGGCGGCCCTTGTCGTCGTACAATTGCGCGAACAAGAAGCCACGTCCGTCGCCCAATTCCGGATTGTAGGTGCGGAATTGATGGCCGTGATAGCGCAACGCCAGCGGCTCCCTGAAGTTTTCGGCCAACGGCTGAAATCTTCCGAAATGCGCGATCCACTCCTCATCGCTGAGCATATCCAGCCCGACGCTCTTCGCGGCGCGCTGATTGCGATAGCGCAGGATGTGATCGGGAAATGTGGCCGCCGCGACGACGTCGTAGAACTCGGGACCAAGTGCGGCGTGGCTGGTCGAGGCGCGGTAATGAGGCGAGACAGGCATTCGGAACTCGGGTAATTTCTGCGGCAGGTGGGTGAAGCATAACGGACACCGAAGCGTTCGGGTTCAAAAAGAAAGTCGGGCATGACCGATCGGCAGAAAGAGCAGCGCATCGGCAAGGAACTGTCCCTTCACATCCTGCCCACTTCCGCAACCATGATCGGCATTTGCACGACCTTTATCGGCCTCGTCAAAGTCGCAGAAAGCAGGCTGGGACCGGGCCATGTCGATGAGTATGCAGCGCTCGCGGCCCTGCTGTTCCTGATAAGCGCGACGTCGTCCTATCTCTCGATCCGCTTTGTGAACCTGATCGGTCTGAGCGAGCGCTGCGAGCGGATCGCGGACATGCTGTTCCTTGCCGGCCTGTTCAGCATCACCATCATCGCGATGCTGTTCGCCTATGAGGCGATCTAGAGCGCAAGCTTCAGAACGGCAGGTGACCGGTCTTGAAATAGGTCATGGCGAGAAATCCGATCACCAGTCCGACGATGACACCGAGCGCGATTTTCATGGAGCGAACCTTCCGTTGATTGCGTGCTGCGAGAAGGCTTGCGCCATCTTCTCGCGTTAGTGAATCTCCGCAGCCCTGGCCAGCGCTTCCTTGAGCTTCTCCACGGTAAAGCCGGGATCGCGCGCGATGCCGAGAATCGGCTCCTCGCGGCGTTCGCACAGTCTTGCCGCATCTGGGAGTTTCGCCGCGACATTGGCCGGAATCACGACGGCGCCGTGACGGTCCGCGTGAATCAGATCGTCCGAGCGCACGGTCATGCCGGCGACGCAAACATCTTCACCGAATCCGGCGAGATGAACGAAAGCATGCGAGGGGCCGATGCTGCCGGCCAGCGCCTGGAATCCCGGCGCCCACGCCGGAATATCGCGGATCGATCCATCGGTGACGACGCCGAGACAGCCGAGTGCCTTATGCACCGAGCTATTGACCTCACCCCAGAACGCGCCGAAGCCGATGTTCGCGCCGTCGAGATCCTGAATCACGCTGATGCGCGGGCCATGACCTGTGCCGCAATACTCGTAGTAGGCGGCCCGCTGGGCGCGCTGGTCCGCCGCCGACAGACTCGAAGGTGAGGTGGCGCGGATTGTTGCGGTGCGGGCATAGCCGACCATCGGCGGCAGGTCCGGAAATGGACAGACCAGCGGCCTGACAGTGAAGCCGGTGAGGCGGCGTTCGGGCGCGACGATCTCCAGCGCGTTGCAGATGGTCGGCGTATCCCAGCGCGCCAGCGTCTCAAGCAGGGATGCGGGGTGGGGCGCGGGCTGGGTCACGGGTTGATCTCCTGTTGTTGTTTGTTGCCGGTCCGAACGGCGCGGCGCGGCGAGTGTGCCTTTGCAACGTGGTCGCTGCAAGGGCGCGGTTCACCTCCTGTCCCGGCTTGCGGGACGAGGCGAAACAAGGCGATGATGGGCGGCTTGCGCCTCGCGCCGATACGAAAATCAATAAAGCATCAGGGGATGAAATGACCACCAACAAGAAGAAACTGCTGATCGTGGAAACCATGTCGCCGGGCGGCTGGGCCCTGTTTCGGGAGCGCAGCGACATCGAAGCGATCGAGTTTCCCAACACGATCTCCGCGCCGGATTTCAATGAAATGCTGCGGCAGCACGCGCCGGTCAACGGCGTGGCGCTCGGCGGCACCGGTTTCGGCGCCAATGAGATCGTGTCCTCCGGCGAGATGATGGTGGTTGCGCGCATCGGCGTGGGTTACGACGCGGTGGACGTGAAAGCCCTGAGCGGCAGGAAAATTCCGCTGATGACCACGGGCATCGCCAATTCGCCGTCGGTTGCCGAATGCGCGCTGTTCATGATGCTGTCGCTGGCCAAGCGCGCCGCCGAACTGGACAAGTTGGTGAAAGGCGGCAACTGGACCAAGCGCCTCGGCGCGATCCCCTACGACCTGCTCGGGAAGACGGCGCTGGTCATCGGCTTTGGGCGTATCGGCTCGCGGACCGTCAAGCGGCTGGTGGCGATGGAAATGAATGTTCTGGTCTACGATCCGTTCAAGTCTGCCGCTGTGATCGAGGCAGCCGAGGCGGAATATGTGACCGATCTCAATGCAGCAATCCCGCGTGCCGACTTCGTGACAATCCACTGTCCGAAATCGCCGGAGACGGTCAACATGTTCAGCACCGCCCAGTTGCAGTTGATGAAGCCGACTGCCTATCTCATCAACACCGCCCGCGGAGGAATCGTCGACGAAGACGCACTGTATGCGGCGCTGACCTCCGGCAAGATCGCGGGAGCGGGCATCGATGTGTTCGCGCAGGAGCCGCCACGGCCGGATCATCCGCTGTTCAAGCTCGACAACGTCATCACCGCGCCGCACGTGGCGGGGGTGACGCGCGAGGCGCTCGACCGCATGAGCCTCCAAACCGCCAGGAACATCCTCAGCGCGCTCGACGGCAAACCGATCCGCGAGAATGTCATTAATCAGGATGTGCTGAGCTAAACGAATCTCCAGCGCTCGGTTATGAGCCGTCATTGCGAGGAGCGTCAGCGACGAAGCAATCCAGTCTTGCTTGTTGTCTTCTGGATTGCTTCGCTTGCGCTCGCAATGACGAAAGAATGAGCTGGTTATGCCCCTGCAAAACCGCGTATCGCCATTCGGCGAGATCGTTGCGACCGCGCATCGCGGCCGCTTCACCGGCAATCGCGGCATCATCCACGATCCCGCGACGAAGACGCTGCTGAACCGGCGCTGGTCGTCGAAGGCATGGATCACCTGCGTCTGCGAGTTTCGCGGGCGCAGGCGCGACGTGATGAGCCGGCGCAGCTGGACCGAGCTGTTCTTTTTCGACGAAGCGACGTCCTTCGCGGCGGGCCATCGCCCGTGTTTCTACTGCCGCCAGAATGACGCGACGGCATTCCGCGACGCGTGGGCCGAAGGCAACGGCAACACTAAACCTCATGCAACCGAGATGGACGCGGTGCTTCACGGTGAGCGGCTCGACGGCCGCGAGAAACGTCTGCATCCGCTGTACACCGCCGCGCTCAAGCTGCCCGACGGGACGATGGTCGCGAGTGAGGGCGAAAGTTACCTGATCGCGAACAATGAGGCATGGCGCTGGTCGTTCGCGGGTTATAGCCGCGCGTCCGCGATTTTGGTTGACGCAAAGCTCCTGACGCCGCCGTCGATCGTCAATGCGCTACGCGCCGGCTATCGCGTACAGATCGGACTGGAGTGACGACGGTACCGGTTTCGCTGGGTATTGACATATCAAGGTATGTATCCTATAGGATACATATGTATGAAGTCCCATAAAACGGACGAATTCGACAAATGGCTGAAGGCTTTGGGTGACCAGCGTGCTGTTGCGAGGATTGCCTCGCGTATTGAACGGCTCGGACTCGGGAACCCCGGCGATGTAAAGGCAGTCTGCGAGGGCGTTAGCGAAATGCGGATTCAGTATGGTCCCGGTTATCGCGTTTACTACAAGCAAACTGGCAAGAGGATCATGTTGCTCTTGTGTGGCGGCGACAAAGCAAGCCAGGACAAGGACATCAAACGAGCCTGGGAAATCGCAGCGGAACTATGAGAGGACAGAAAATGGTGAAATCTTCAAAGTTCGATGCGGCCGATTATCTTAAGACCCCTGTCGCGATTGCGGCCTATCTGACAGAGGCGCTAGAAACAAACGATCCAGCATATATTTGCACTGCGCTGGATACTGTCGCGCGCGCAAAAGGAATCGGCGATATCGCGAAGGCGACAGGCCTGTCTCGAGAAAGCCTCTACAAGACCTTCAAAGAGACGGCGAAGCCGGAATTTGAAACCGTCAGGAAAGTGATGGGGTCGTTCGGCGTCAAACTCGTCGCGGAGCCGATCGAAGAACAAAAGGTTGCGTGATGCGCAGTTATAGAATTCACGCCGCCTTCGCGATCCGGTCCATGCGACCCGCAACGGCGCGGATCTTGCCGGGAGATGCGAGCCAGATCGCGGCGGCGGATAGCGCGCTGACCGCAATGCCGATGACGAAGGCCAGCGTGTAGTCGCCGTAGATATCGTGGAGGATGCCAGTCACCCACGGCCCTGCGGCGCCCCCGGCCAGCGCGGTGAAACCGATGGTGCCGAAGATCGTCCCGAAATGCTTGCCCTGGAAGATTTCGGCGACCACGGCGCCCATGATCGACGTGAAACCGTAACCGAGCGCACCTTGCGCGACCACCATCACATAAACAAGCAGAAGCGTCGGGGCGAACTGCAAAGCGATCAGCATTGCGAAGCAGATGGCAAACCCCAGCGATGAAATCGTCCAGATCCATTCGCGGCCGATGCGGTCGGAGAGATAGCCGAGCGCGATCTGTCCCGGGATTCCGATCAGGCTGACCATGCCCAGCGCCCATGCGGCAGAGGTGGAACTGAATCCAATCTCGACCAGATATTTGGTCTGATGCACCTGTACGGCGTACCAGACATAGAGGCCACAGAAGTAACCCAGCGAAATCCACCAGAACCGCGCGGTGCGAACCGCAAGGCCGAGCGTCCAGTCGGTTGCGGCCCAGGCGGGATCGACCACGTTCGACGGCGGCGGGATCGTCGTTGCCGTCGGCGCGGCGTCGCCGTCCGGTTGCAGGCCGATATCTTCGGGGCGTTTGCGCAGCAGCAGGTTGAGCGGAATCAGTGCGACAAGAACCAGAATGCCCATCGCCCAGCTCGCGGAGCGCCAGCCGCTCCTGTCGATCAGGAGCTGCACCCACGGCAGGATGATGATGGAGCCGATGCCGACGCCGGCAAAGGCAAGGCCGACCGCGAGGCCCCGGCGCCGGACGAACCAGTTCGGCAGAAACAGCGACTGGCCGGAATAGCCGAGACAGATGCTGCCTGCGCCGACGAGGCATCCGATTGTCACATAGAGATGCCATGGCTGCGTCGTCAGCGGCGCGAGCAGCAGGCCTGCGCCCATCAGCAGCACACCGAGTTCCATGACCGTGCGCGGGCCGGTGCGGTCCATCAGCTTGCCCATCAGCGGACTGAGCAGCGCCGAGACCAGAAATCCGACCGAGAAAGCGCCCGCGGTGATGCCGCGATCCCAGCCGAATTCATCAACGATCGGTGAAAAGAACAGCGAGAACGAGGTGCGGGCGTTCACGCCGATGCCCATGGTGATGAAGGTTACGGCGACAATGATCCAGCCGTAATAGAAGGGCAGGCGGCGCATTCCGGAATTCCAAACAAGAAGCGAGGACAGCGAAGCGAGTATGGTCGCAGAAAACCAGCGCGTCATGACGCGCTGCAGCGGAATCAAATTGCATCATAGGCGTCGGCCTGATCCGATTAAATTACCCGGGAGGTAAGGAGGCCGAGCCTGAAGCTGCGAAGCAAATCCAGACTTTTCCTGTCGCTCTGGATTGCTTCGCTTCGCTCGCAATGACGAGGACCAGTATCAGGCTCCCGCGTCCGCCAGTCCCACCGCCCAAAGCGCGAAGGCATAGGCAATCGCGATTTCATCCAGCCGGTTGAAGCGGCCCGATGCGCCGCCATGGCCGGCGCCCATGTTGGTGCGCAGCAGGACCGGACCGCCGCCCGTCATGACGGGACGCAACCGCGCGATCCACTTCGCCGGCTCCCAATAGGTAACGCGCGGATCGGCAAGGCCGCCCATGGCCAGAATCGCGGGATAGTCTTTCGCCGCGACATTGTCGTAAGGCGAGTACGACAGGATGGTTCTGAAATCGGCCGCGCTTTCGATCGGATTGCCCCATTCGGGCCATTCCGGCGGCGTCAGCGGCAGCGACTCGTCGAGCATGGTGTTCAGCACATCGACGAACGGGACTTCTGCGACGATGCCAGCGAACAATTCACCCGAGCGGTTCGCGACCGCGCCCATCAACATGCCGCCCGCGCTGCCGCCGTGGCCGACGATTCTTTTCGCGGAAGTGTATTTCGCGTCGATCAGCGCGCGGGCTGACGCCGCGAAGTCGTCGAAGGTATTGGTCTTCTTGTCGCGCTTGCCGTCGAGATACCAGTTCCAGCCCTTGTCCGAGCCGCCGCGAATGTGGGCGATGGCGTAAACGAAGCCGCGGTCGACCAATGACAGCCGGTTGGCAGAGAACGACGCTGGCATCGAACTGCCATAGGAGCCGTAGCCGTACAGCAGCAGCGGCGCGCTGCCGTCGCGCGTCAGATCCTTGCGATGCAGTATCGACACCGGAACCTGCGCGCCGTCATGGGAGGTCGCCATGATGCGGGTGGTAACATAATCGGCGGGGTTGTGACCGGACGGAATTTCCTGACGCTTGCGAAGAACGCGCTCGCGGCTGACCATGTCGTAGTCGAACACTTCCGACGGCGTTGTCATCGACGAATAGGAAAACCTCAACTGGGTGGTGTCGAACTCGTAGCTTTCAAGCGTGCCGAGCGAATAGGCCGCTTCGTCGAACGCGATGGCGTGTTCCTGCAAGGTGGCGAGATCGCGAATAACGATGGAGGGCAGGGCATTGGCCCGCTCCAGCCGCACCATGTGGCCGGAGAAAATCTCCATATTGATAATGTAGATGCCGGGGCGGTGAGGAATGAGATCGCGCCAGTTCTTGCGCTCGGGCGAGGCCAGCGGTGCGGTCATGATCTTGAAGTCGATGGCGTCGTCGGCGTTGGTCAGGATGAACAATTGATCGCCGCGATCCCCGACCGAGTACTGCACGCCCTCTTCACGTTCCGCGATCAGGCGCGGCGGGGCGTCCGGATACCGCAAATCGATCAGGCGCTGTTCAGAGGTTTCATGGTCGCCGCCGGCGATGACGCAGAAACGTCCGCTGGTGCTTTCATGGATGTGGGTGAACCAGCCGGAATCCCGTTCTTCGTAGACCAGCATATCGTCCGACTGCGGCGTGCTGAGCAGATGGCGATAGACCTGCATCGGGCGATGGTTGTCATCCAGCCTGACGTAAAAAAATGACTTCGAATCCGCCGCCCAGACGATGCCGCCGTCGGTTTCCTCGATAACGTCCTCGGAATCCGCGGCCGTTTCCCAGTCGCGGACGCGAATGGTGAAGTATTCGGAGCCGCGAACGTCCGCGCTCCATGCCTCCAGCTTGTGATCGGGCGAGTGACGCGCGCCGCCGAACCGGAAGTATTCAGTCTGCTTTGCCAGTTCGTCGCCGTCGATGATGAAACGCGCTTCGCCACTCCCGTCACGCGCCGTTCGTCCGATCTGCTCGTGCTGGCCGCCTTCGCGATATTTGTGGAAGTAGGCAAACGGACCGTCGGACGAGGGAACGCTGGAATCGTCTTCCTTGATACGGCCGCGCATTTCGGCGACGAGCTCTTGCTGGAGCCCAGCGGTGTGTCCGAGCACGGTGTCGGCATAGGCGTTTTCGGCTTCGAGATAAGCGCGGATGTCCGGTTTGAGCACGGACGGATCGCGCAACACCTCCTGCCAGTTCTCATCTTTCAGCCACGCATAATCGTCTATCACGGTGATGCCATGGCGAGTGAAGCTATGGGGACGGCGCGGCGCGGCGGGAGGAATGGCCGTTTTGGAATTCATGCTGTGCGGGCTTTCAATCGGCGAAAATGAACTTCGGGTCATCCCGGCGAAGGCCGGAACCCATACTCCCTGTCTTGGGAATATTATGCGGGATGTATGACGTGTCGTGTTGACGGGCTAGGGGTTATGGGTTCCGGCCCCCGCCGGGACGACAAAAATGCCTGTCTTTAACGAGACGCCTCCTAACCGTCCGCATTCGGCGCAGATGCAACGCCTGCGAGCGCCAGAACGGTATGCAGCAGCACGTTGGCACCCGCCGTGCAGTCGGCCTGCGTCGCGTCCTCCAGTTCGTTGTGGCTGATTCCGTCCTTGCAGGGGACGAAGATCATCGCCGCCGGAACAACGCCTGCCAGATTGCAGGCATCGTGACCCGCGCCCGAGGTAATGCGGCGATGGCTATAGCCCATCTCATTGGCTGCGGCCTCGACCGCATCGACCAGCGCGGTATTGAAAACGGTGGGTTCCTTGCGCCATATCTGCCGGAGATCGATGCTTACCTTGCGGCGCGCGGCGATCTCGGCGACGGCGGTCTGTATGGCGCTGTGCAGGCTGTCGAGGACGTTTGACTCTGAGCTGCGCACGTCCATCGTGAAAGCGAGATCGCCGGGAATGACATTGCGCGACGGATTGTCGATCCTGATTTCGCCGATGGTGCCCACGGCATTCGGCCCCAGATCGCGCGCGATTTTTTCGACCGCAAGCACGACTTCGGAAAACGCGGCGAGCGCATCCTTGCGCAACGGCATGGGCGTCGTGCCGGCGTGACTGGCGAAGCCGGAGATCGTGCCGTCGTACCAGATGATCCCCTGGCCGCGATCGACAACGCCGATGGTTTTGTTCTCGGCCTCGAGCAACGGCCCCTGCTCGATGTGCAGTTCGACGAAGGCGCTGAACTTCTGTTTCCCGACTGCATCGCCGCCGCGATAGCCGATGGTATCGAGCGCGTCCGCGACCGTGATGCCGTCGGCATCCTTGCGGCTCAGAATATCGTCGGTGGTGTAGTCGCCGGCATAGGCGGCGGAGGCCATCATCGCCGGCGCATAGCGCGAGCCCTCCTCGTTGGTCCAGTTGCAAACGCAAACAGGAATATCGGTCTCGATCCCGGCGTCGTTCAGGGCGCGGACGACTTCCAGCGCGGCGAGGGTGCCGAGAATCCCGTCATACTTGCCGCCGGTCGGCTGGGTGTCGAGATGCGAGCCGATCCCGATCGGCGGCTTCGACATGTCGCGGCCGGGGCGGATCGCGAACATTGTGCCGAGCGCATCGACGCGGACTTCGCAGCCTGCGGCTTCGCAGGCAGTACGGAACCAGTCGCGCACCTGTTTGTCCTCGGCGCCAAGGGTAAGGCGCTTCACGCCGCCTTTCGGCGTTGCGCCGAACTTCGCGGTTTCGTGGATATCGCCCCAAAGGCGCGCGGAATCGATCTGAAGATTGGATCTGGCTTTTGTCATGGCTAACCGAGAGTGTTCACCTCTCCCCGCCGGGGAGAGGTC
>JAGVII010000575.1 GCA_020056155.1 Afipia sp. | reverse complement strand
CGTGATCTGGATGAAGGCCAGCACGTTGAAGCCGAGCGTTTCGCTTGCCAGATCGGCGTGATAGCCGGCGATGATCTTTTCGTCTTCCAGCCGGGTGCGGCGGCGCGAGCATTGCGACGCCGACAGGCCCGCGAGGTCAGCGAGCTGCTGATTGGTCAGGCGGCCGTCGTCCTGAAGTGCTGCGAGGATTTTGAGGTCGAAACCGTCCAGCGAAGTCATGCGCCAAAGTCCCTATACGTGCACGTTCTGTGCGCGATTCTAGCAAAAATAGCCTCATTTTGCACGCCTGTTGCATCAAAAGCGGCGCACCATGTTTCCTTGACACAGGAATCGCCAGCAGATTCAAGGGAGATCGCCATGGGTCCGTTTCCGCACGATGCGCCGGCCGCCGTCATTTCCGAGCAGAACCCGATGGGCACCGACGGCTTCGAGTTCGTCGAGTACGCCCATCCCGATCCGTCAAGCCTGCATGCGCTGTTTCGCCTGATGGGGTTCACGGCGGTCGCCAAGCACAAGACCAAGGCGATCACGGTCTATCGCCAGGGTGACGTGAACTACCTTGTCAACGAACAGCCCGGCACGCACGGATACGATTTCGTCTCCGCGCACGGCCCATGCGCGCCGTCGATGGCGTTCCGCGTGGTCGATGCAAAGCATGCCTATGAACGGGCGGTGTCGCTCGGCGCGGAGCCCGCCGACGAGACGCCGGCGCGCAAGACGCTGGACGTGCCCGCGATCAAAGGCATCGGCGGCAGCCTGCTGTACTTCGTCGATCGTTACGGCGCGAAGGGCTCGGCTTACGACACCGAATTCGAGTGGCTCGGCCTGAAGGACGTTCACCCTGAGGGCGCGGGGCTGTTCTATCTCGATCATCTGACCCACAACGTGCATCGCGGCCGCATGGATGTGTGGACCGGATTCTACGAAAAGCTGTTCAACTTTCGCCAGATCCGTTTCTTCGACATCGAGGGCAGGGCGTCCGGTCTGTTTTCGCGCGCGCTGACCAGCCCGGACGGCAAGATCCGGATTCCGATCAACGAGGATGCGGGCGATTCCGGCCAGATCGAGGAATACCTCAACACCTATCATGGCGAGGGCATTCAGCACATCGCCTGCGGTGTGAAGGACATCTATCACACCATCGAGAAGCTGCGTGCGGACGGGTTGCCGTTCATGCCGCCGCCGCCGGTGACCTATTTCGAGAAGATCGACGCGCGTTTGCCCAAGCACGGCGAGGACGTCGCGCGCCTGCAGAAGAACGGCATCCTGATCGACGGCGAGGGTGTCGTTGACGGTGGCAACACAAAGGTGCTGCTGCAGATCTTCTCGGCCAACGCGATCGGCCCGATCTTCTTCGAGTTCATCCAGCGCAAGGGCGACGACGGCTTCGGCGAAGGCAACTTCAAGGCGCTGTTCGAGTCGATCGAGGAAGACCAGATCCGGCGCGGGGTGCTGTCGGTGGACAAGAAAAGCGCGGCGTGAGGTTTCGTCTTTTGAATTAGACTCACGATCCCAACGACGTCATGGCCGGGCTTGTCCCGGCCATCCACGTCTTTTTTTGGATTTCAAAAAAGCAAGTCGAAGCCCGGGCATGACGAACCGTAGATTCTGACGGATGGAGCGTATCCCTACGACCGCCGCAGGTTCAGCAGGTTGCCCGCCAGGATCAGCGCCGCGCCGGCCATGGTCGCGGCATCGAGCCGTTCCGAATAGATCAGCCAGCCGACCGCGGCCGAGAGCGGCACGCGGAGAAAGTCCATCGGTACGACCACGGTGGCGTCGGCATAACGCATCGCCTGCGTGAAACAGTAGTGCGAGTAGGTGCCGCAGAACGCGATCACGATGATCCATGGCCAGACATGCGCCGACGGCGCGTGCCAAAGGTAAAGTGCGGGGATCAATCCGATCAGGGACTGGATCACCAGCATCCAGAAAATGATCACCACCACCGAATCGGTGCGGGTGAGGGATTTCACCATGACAATCGCCGCGCCGAAGCCGACGGCGGCGAGGACCATGATCAACTGACCGGGGCTGACCTGCGCAGCGCCGGGCTGCACGATGATCAGGACACCCACAAGCCCGAGCACGATCGCGAGAATCTTCCAGACGTTCAGGCGTTCGCCGAGAAAGCTCACCGCGAGCAGCGCGGTCCAGATCGGCATCGTGAATTCGATGGCCACCACCTGCGCCAGCGGAATCAGCGTCAGGGCCAGAAACCAGCCGTACTGCGCGCCGTAGTGAACGACGTTGCGGCCGATGTGTGCAAGCGGGCGAGCGGTCTTCATGCTCGCCAGGCCGCCGTTCCGATGGATCAGCGGATAGAGCAGGAAAAGGCCGATCACCGAGCGCATTTCCATGATCTGGAAAACGCTGAGTTCGCGCGTGGCTTCGCGGCCGGCCACCAGCAGAACCAGCATCAGGGTCAGCCATCCGGCCATCCAGCTGGCGGCCCGTGCGTTGGATGGGGGGACGACGACGAGAGATTGCGTCACAAACGCACCTGTGTTGCACCGCAAATCAGCATCGCAAAGCCCTTCCTGACTGGAGGGCCTGCTTACGCAATCTGATTCCGGCAGGCAACATCGCCAAACTGGGAGCAGGTCCGGCAAGTTTGCATCTTGAATCGGCTGCCGAACCTGCAACGATCCGGGTCGCGGGGCGTCCGTTCCTGCCGTAAAGAAACAAACCGAGAGGACAACGCCTTGTTCAATCCTGCCTCACTTCCGTTCGATACCGAAACCATGCTGACAGGCCTGCGTCCGTGGATTGAATGCGAAAGTCCGACCTGGGACGCCGCCGCGGTCAATCGGATGCTCGAACTCGCTGCGCGCGATATGGCGATCGGCGGGGCCTCGATTGAAACCATCGCGGGACGGCAGGGCTTCGGCGGCTGCATCCGGGCGCGGTTTCCACACCCCAGGCAGGGACAGCCGGGCATCCTGATCGCAGGACACATGGATACCGTTCATCCGATCGGCACGCTGCAAAAGCTGCCGTGGCGGCGCGAGGGCGGCAAGTGTTACGGGCCGGGCATCCTCGACATGAAGGGCGGCAATTACGCCGCGCTCGAAGCTATCCTGCAATTGCAGAGGGCGTCGATTGCGACGCCGCTGCCTGTGACGATTTTGTTCACGCCGGACGAGGAAGTCGGCACCCCCAGCACGCGCGATATCATCGAGGCGGAAGCGGCGCGCAACAAGTATGTGCTGGTGCCGGAACCGGCGTTCAAGAATGCCGGCGTCACCACCGGCCGCTACGCGATTGCGCGG
>JAGVII010000348.1 GCA_020056155.1 Afipia sp. | reverse complement strand
GGGGCATCGATCTCGCGGTGCGCAGGGGTGAAATTACGGCGCTGATCGGCTCCAACGGCGCGGGCAAGACCACGCTGATGCGCGCGCTGTCGGGTTTGATTCCGGTTCAGTCCGGCTCCTATCGGTCGGACGGGGAGGACCTCGCAGGCGCGACGGCCGCCAGGATTCTTTCGCATGGCATTGTTCACGTGCCCGAAGGCCGGCGCCTGTTCGGCGCAATGAGCATCGAAGACAATCTTCTGATGGGCGCTTATTCGCGCACCGCATCGCGCGCCGAGATCAGCCGCGATATGGACAGGGTCTACACGACGTTTCCGAAACTGTCCGAACGGCGCAATCAGGCCGCCGCGACACTCTCCGGCGGAGAGCAGCAGATGTGCGCGATCGGACGCGGCCTGATGAGCGCGCCGAAGCTGCTGATGATCGACGAACTGTCGCTCGGTCTCTCGCCGTTGCTGGTGGAGCAACTCGTCGCTGCGCTGCGCGCGCTCAATGCCGAGGGCATGTCGATCCTGCTGGTCGAGCAGGACGTCACCACGGCGCTGGATTTGTGCCACGCCGCCTTCGTGATGGATATGGGCCGGATCGTCAGATCGGGCTCGGGCGCCGAACTTCTGGCGGACCCGATCATCCGCGACGCCTATCTCGGCGTTCTGGAAGAATAATCCTCGCCAAGATCACAATTCAACTCTGAGAACTACGAAGAGGTATCATGATCAAGACTGTTGAAGCGCCCGACGGCGGCTATCGTTTCATACCAGGTGTCAGCCAGTACTCGGCAGGCGTTGGAGCGCTTCCGGGATTCGCGCTCGAGCGGGTGCGGTTCGACAAGCCGGTGCCGTTGCGTCAGGGATTTGAGAAGATCGCACAGGTTCTGAAGGCCGCAGGCCGCCCGCTGTCGGCGTTCGCGGCTTGCGAGTTGCGTTCACCAGCGCCATTCACTGAAAGCGGGTTCGTTAGCTTCAACGCGGAGTACACCGGCTTTCTGAAGGAGTGGGGGTTGGTGCGGGACGGCGCTGACAATCCAGTGGCGCGCAGCAACGTCTGTCCGAAAATCGATCCGCCATCGGTGCCCGGTTTTCATGCGTTTACCTACACCGTTGTCGCAGCGGATGCGCCGGCGTCATTCGTTGTCGCTGGAAGCGGCGAGGCGCCCGAAGGCAAGGGGAACTATCGCGACCACGCCGTGCGGCTGGGTGATATCTCGCCCGCAGCGATGCTGGAGAAGGCGAAATGGGTTCTGGGCGAGATGGAGCGGCGCATGGGAGCGTTCGGCGGCGACTGGAGCCAGGTCACCGCGACGCAGCTTTACACCGTTCATGATATTTTCCCGTTCATCGAAAGCGAACTGGGCAAGCGCGGCATCTTCCGGCAGGGCCTGACATGGCACCTGAACCGGCCGCCGGTGCAGGATCTCGAGTATGAAATGGATTGCCGCCGCGTTCTCACCGAGCGTGTGATCGAAGCTTGAGCTTCGCTCACACGAACTGATGAACCGCTATAGCGTTCTTGCGGCGTTGCCCTTGAACAGGATCGGTCCGGTGGGTCGCCCGATGGGCGATCCGCCTTCCGGTTCAAGCGTGATCTCGAACAACTGATCGGTCACGGTTTCGGGCAGGGACTCGAGATTGAGTTGCAGCGTCCGCGACCGGTCTGTGATGCCGATTGATTTCGGGCCGACGGCACGATCCCACAATGTCCACACCTGCAATGTGCGTCCGGGAGGCACGTCGATGGCCTTGAGCGGGATCAGCTCGACGCGGCCGTTGGCGAAGGCATTGACCACCGCCCCGGCTTCCTTGGTGGTGTCGTTGACAAGGATCGCGACGTAGACTGGCTTGCTTTGCGCCAGCGCAACCAGATCGCGTCGCAACTCCTTCGAGGTCGTCAGCGCACCGAGCGCGATGACTGCAAACAGCAGCGCGGCGAAGCTGGCGGCCAGGCCCGTCGCGCGCCAGAAGCGGATGTTGTCCCAGACCGTTGCGCCGAGTACCGCATTGCGCGTGCCGGGCAGCACCGGAATAGTTTCCCTCTTCGTCGTTTCGGCGATACGGCGCCACAGGTCAGGGCTGGGTGTAACCGGCTCGGCGGACGTATCGAACTCCGAGAGCCGTTGGCGCCAGGCGCCGACTGCCGCCGCGAATGCAGGATCGCTCTCCAGCCGTTTTTCCGCAGCCGCTTCGCCCGCGGCATCGAGCAAGCCCATCACGTAGTCAGCCGCTGTGGTGTCGCGTTCGTCCTGCATGCTCATCCCATGCACTCCTGCAGCGACATCAGCCCGCGGCGCACCCAGCTTTTGACGGTGCCGAGCGGCACCTTCAGCCGTCCGGCCATTTCGCCGTGACTCATGCCGTGAACATACGCGAGGACCACCACGTCGCGGCGCGGCCGCTCGATGCGCTCAAGACAGCGGCGCAGCGCGCTGGTCTCCGGGAGGCGAGCGATCGAGTCATCCGGAGCAATATCCTGAATGTCGTTGTGCTCATGGTGATCGTAACGATGTTCGCCGCGATAGATGGTGAGCGCGCGGTTTCTCACGATAGCATAAAGCCAGCCGGTGGCGCTGCCGCGCTGCGGATCAAAGCCGCGAGCGCCATTCCAGATGCGCACGAAGGCATCGTGGACAGCTTCCTCCGCGAGGTCCTGACGAATGAGAATTCGGCGAGCGACACCGACCATCCGCGCAGCTTCGCTATCATAGATCATCTGAAGCGCACCACGGTCACCTACGGTGCATCGCGCCAATGCGGCGGCGAGTTGCGCCTCGCGCTCCCGGTCGTGCTCCGGGTTGTCTGTTCGGACGTCCAAAGCGGGAACCTCGGGGACTGAGCCGTTTCTCTGAGTTTGCATAGTCCTTATACCCGGCCCGTGCGGCATTTGGATGCACCGTCCCGAAAAATAATCTCGCGGGGCCTGCATCCGTTTGGCGTCGCCGCCGGTATCGCCTGTATCGGTCCGAAGGGGATCGTCGAGACACAGGGAGTTTTGTCATGAAGTTCAGCACGATTTTCACTGCATCCACAGCGCTTTTGATGATGTCAGCGGCTGCAAATGCGGCCCAGGTCGCGGCATTGGTCGGCAATGACACCATTGCGATGGTCGATACGGCACAAAAGAAAGCCACCGGTTCCGTGAAGGTGACAGGACTCTCCGGGGCGCTGGTCGGCATCGACGTTCGCCCCGCCGACGGGATGCTCTATGGCCTCGTCGATGACGGCACGGTGGTCACGATCGCCAAGGACGGCAAGGCGACGATGAAATCGAAGCTGGAAACCATGGTCGCGAAGGGCGTGGTCGTCACGGTCGATTTCAACCCGGCGGCGGATCGCCTGCGCGTGATGGGTTCTGACGGGACAAGTCTGCGCGCCAATGTCGACGACGGCAAGGTGATCAAGGATGGCAGTCACAAATACGCCGAAACCGACATGCACAAGGGCGAGAAACCCAATGTCGTCGCCGGCGCGTACACCAATTCGGTGAAGGGCACCAAGGAAACCGCGTTGTTCAATATCGACGGCACCATCGGCGCGCTCGTCAAGCAGGCGCCCCCGAACGACGGTGTCCTCGGCGCCGTCGGCAAGCTCGGAGTGAAGGCGGACAAGGCCGCGTTCGATATCTGGTCGGATGGCAACGGCAAGAACGAAGCCTGGCTGATGGCAGGCGACACGCTCTACAGCGTCGATCTCGCGACGGGAAAGGCGACCGAAGCCGCGAAGATTTCAGGCGTCAGCGGTACGGTGAGTGATATCGCAATCCTCGGCATGTAATCTTCTGGCGGCCTGCATGACCGGGCCGTAAATGCTGGCGGCGCTGCACTCTCCCGTGCGGCGCCGCCATCTTTTTGCGGCACCTGCTGGATGATGGGGCTTGCCGGGCAACATCGACAGCAGCCAGATCGCGGGTTAACAATTGGAACAAGACGGACAACAACGCCCGCGAGAGCCCTGGGGAGGAATATGCCAGTCACACTCGATCCTGATGCCGCTGCTGTTCTCAACGCCTTTCGCGAGGCGGGGCGTCCGCCGTATGAAACACTGTCACCGGCGGAAGCCCGCCAGATGTATCTGGCAGGACGCGTCGTCTCAAATCCCGAGCCGCCTCCGATTGCTTCGGTGGAACCCGTTGCGATAACGGGACCGGCGGGGTCGATCCCCGCACGGCTCTACAAGCCGCTGAAGCTGAGGCAGGCCGATGGCCTGTCGCCGTGCCTGGTCTTTTTCCATGGGGGCGGCTGGGTGATTGGCGATCTCGATTCTCATGATGTGGTTTGCCGGACGCTGGCCGATGAAGGCCAACTCATCGTGATCTCGGTGGATTATCGCCTTGCGCCTGAGCATCGGTTCCCGGCCGCGGTGGACGATGCGATCGCGGCAACGGAATGGGTTTCGAACAATGCTCTTTCCTTGGGGATTGATACCGCCCGATTGCTTGTTGGCGGTGACAGCGCCGGCGGCAATCTCGCGGCAGTCGTCGCGATTCATGCCCGGGATGCGGGGCCGAAAATCGCCGGTCAGGTTCTTATCTATCCCGCCACCGATTTCGCAATGACCCATCCTTCGCACAGCGAGCCTGAGACCAGCGCGCTGCTGACGCATTCCGTGATCCGATGGTTTCGCGACCACTATCTCAATGGCGCCAGCGGAATCGACGACTGGCGGGCTTCACCGGCGCGCATGCAGAATCTCTCGGGATTGCCGCCCGCGTTCGTGGTGACGGCGGGTGCCGATCCCTTGCGGGACGAGGGAGAAGAGTTTGCCAAGCGCCTCGGCAACGCGGGTGTGCCTGTGGTGTACCGGACATACCCCGGTCAGTTTCATGGGTTCATCACCATGTGGAAGCTGCTGCCGAAGGCGAATGACGCGATGCGGGAAATCGGCAACTGGGTCAAGGCGCTGGGATAGCGCCAATCGTCCGGCCATCCTGCATGGCGTCCACCCGGCGGCGATCTATTGTCTTTGCCCGTTTTTCGAGGTCACATTGCACGCAGAGAGCTGACCAGCAGCTTTCCAAAAGCAACGACAGACCCGGGAGGGCAAAGGTATGATCGCTGCGCGGCACGATTCCACGGCTCCCAACAAAAGCTACGACGCTGTTGTTGTCGGTGCGGGCTTTGCGGGCCTGTACATGCTGCATCGCTTGCGCGGCCTCGGTCTTTCGGTGCGTGTGTATGAGCAGGGCGGCGATGTCGGAGGGACATGGTACTGGAATCGCTATCCCGGCGCGCGCTGCGACGTCGAGAGCATGCAGTATTCCTATTCCTTTTCAGAGGAGTTGCAGCAGGAGTGGGAATGGAGCGAGCGCTATGCACCGCAGCCCGAGATCCTGAAATACGCCAACCATGTCGCTGACAGGTTCGATCTGCGTCGCGATATTCAGCTCAGTACGCGCGTTGAGGCTGCTGAATTTCATGACAGCGCCAACCGCTGGTCGGTGAGCACGTCGGACGGCAACACCGTATCGGCAACCTATTTCATCCTGGCGACCGGTTGCCTCTCGAATGCGCGGATACCCGATTTCAAGGGCAGGGACCGCTTTCAAGGGAAAACGTATCACACCGGACACTGGCCGCACGAAGAGGTGGATTTCACCGGGCAGCGGGTTGGTATCATCGGGACCGGTTCATCCGCGATTCAGTCAATTCCCATCATCGCCCGACAGGCCGGCCATCTTTATGTTTTCCAGCGCACGCCCAACTTCAGCGTTCCGGCGCACAATGCGCCGCTAACGCCGGAAATCACGACATCCTGGAAGTCCGACTATGCCGATCGCCGCCGGCGGGCGCGCGAAGAGTCGCGAAACGGTATCCTGACGGTCATCCCGGAAAAGGGTGCGCTGGACGATTCCGAGGAAGCGCGGCAGCGGGAATATGAGGCCGGCTGGACGCGCGGCGGCATCAGCTTCATGGCGTCCTACAACAATCTTCTGTTCGACAAGCCCTCAAACGACACTGCCTGTGCATTCGTCCGGTCCAAGATCGAGGAAATTGTTCACGATCCCGCGGTGGCAAAACTGTTGCAGCCGCACGATCATCCGATCGGATCAAAGCGCATCTGCGTCGATACCGACTACTATGCCACTTTCAATCGGCCCAACGTCACTCTGGTCGATATTCGATCCAGCCCGATCGAGGAAATATTGCCGCATGGCTTGCGGACCGGAGGCAAGGATTTCGAACTGGACTCGATTGTATTCGGCACCGGGTTTGACGCCATGACCGGGTCGGTCGCCAAGATCGATATCAGGGGCAGGGATGGCACGACCCTGAACCAGAAATGGGCGGAGGGGCCCCGGACCTATCTCGGCCTGATGAGCGCCGGTTTTCCGAACATGTTCATCATCACCGGTCCGGGCAGTCCGTCGGTGCTGAGCAACATGATCGTGTCGATCGAGCAGCACGTGGACTGGATCACCGGCTGCATAGGCTACATGCGCCAGCGCGGCATTGACTGCATGGAAGCGGCAAAGGATGCCGAAGACGGTTGGGTGACGCAGGTCAACGATGTTGCGAGCGGCACGCTCTATCCGCAGGCCAACTCGTGGTACATGGGCGCCAACATTCCCGGAAAGCCGCAGGTCTTCATGCCCTATATCGGCGGTGTCGGCGTCTATCGCCAGATCTGTAACGATGTCGCGGAAAAAGGCTACGAAGGCTTTGTCCTGACAAGCCGTGGTCGAACCGTGGCAGCCGTCGCCGCCGAATAGGCCGGGCGCGACAGCGCAAGACAGCCAGCAGATCCGCCATGAACATGACTTGCAAAATGCAAGTCATGTTCATATGCTGGCGCTAGCGGGCTTGAAAAAGCTCTTTTCAAGACAATGGAGGAATGGTTCGGTGAAACTTGCAACATGCCGTCTGAATGGCAGAGAGCGCGTCGCGGTCGTTCATGGCGGCGACAAGAGTCTGTTCGATCTTGCTGCGGCCTCAAGCCAGTCGGGGAATGACAATCCGGCATTCGACTCCATGCTGGCGCTGATCGATGGCGGGGACGCTGCGCTCGACCAGGCGCGTGAACTGTTCCAGCGCTACGGGAGCGATGCGGATTTATCGACCGCAGTTGCGGGAACGGAGATTCTGGCGCCTGTGCCGGAGCCGCGCCAGATGCGAGATGGCATGTCGTTTCCACTGCATATCCGCCAGTCACCCCGCGGCCAGCTGAAACTGAAGGCGCGCGCGGAGGGCAATGCCGCCGAACTGGCGCGCCTTGAAGCCGAGCCTCTGCCGGAACTGCCGGACATCTATCGCAGGCAGCCGATCTATTACATCACCAACCGCTTCAGTGTGAAGGGCACCAATACCACCGTTAAATGGCCGCGTTACAGCAAGGTCATGGATTACGAACTCGAGTTCGGAATCATCACGAAAGGCAAGGGCGCCAACATTTCCGCGGCGAAGGCGCGCGATCACATTTTCGGTTACACGATTTTCAACGATTTTTCGGCGCGCGATGCACAGCGTATCGAGATGGAAGGCCGGCTCGGTCCTGCGAAAGGCAAAAGTTTCGACGGCGGGAACGTGCTCGGCCCCTGGATCGTGACGCCGGACGAGATCGGCGATCCGTACAAGCTGAACATGGAAGTTCGCGTCAACGGCAAGGTTCGCTCGAAGGGCGTGAGCGACGGCATGCTGTTTTCGTTCGAGGAAATCATCGCGCACGTCACGCAGGATGAGACCTTGATGCCAGGAGAGTTCATTGGCTCGGGCACCGTCGGCAACGGCTGCGGCCTCGAACTCGGCTGGTATCTTGAGCATGGCGACAGCATCGAGCTGGAAGTCGAGAAGATCGGCGTCTTGAGAAACAGGGTCGAGCGGCAGGATGCCTGATCTGCACGAAACATGACTTGCAAAATGCAAGTCATTGGATAGTCTGCTCCTGTAACAAGGCCGGCGCGAATGAACGCGCCGGCAAACAGGAGGCGAACCTTGTCCGAGGAAGCATTGGTCACGCGCGAGCAGCGCGGGAATATCGCTGTGATTACGATGGTTTACAGGCCCTACAATCTGTTGGGCCCGAAGCTCATCAATGCAATCGTTGAGCAGATCGAGGACGCGCAGAAAGCCGGGAGCCGCGCGATCGTGCTCCGCAGCGGTTTACGGCACTTCTCGGCCGGCGCCGATCTCGACATTTTCGACAAGCGGGTCGCTCAGGAGAGCGGCAGCCCGGAGGGCGAGAGCCGCCGGTTGACCGGAGTCGAGTTCCTCCGTTTCATGGAGTTGCTGCCGATTCCGATCGTCGCAAGCGTTCATGGCGTCTGTCTTGGCGGTGGACTCGAACTCGCGCTGTGCTGCGATTACATCATCGCGGCGTCGTCGGCGAAGATCGGCTCTGTGGAAGCTACTCTTGGGCTTCATCCGCTACTGGGTGGAATTCAACGCCAGGTGCAGCGTATTGGCGCCCTGCGGGCCAAGGAGATGTCCATGCTCGCACGGCGCTATGATGCGCCGACGCTGGAGAAATGGGGACTGATCAATCTCACCGTGCCGGAGGAGTCGCTGGAGAAGGCGACGATGGCGATTGCCGAGGAATTCGCGCAGGGGCCGACACTGGCGCACGC
>JAGVII010000309.1 GCA_020056155.1 Afipia sp. | reverse complement strand
TGAACAGAATGTCGATGATCGCGAAGTATTTCGGCGCATCGTCCTTGGCGACGCAGCGTGCGAGCGCCGAGGCGGCCAGCGCCACCTGATCGAGCGGGAACTCGCGGAAGATGAAGCGCACCTTGCCGGTGTCGATGTAGTTGGTCTTGATCTGGGGGAACACGTCCTTGGTGAAGGCCGCGCAGTGCGGGCAGGTCATCGAGGCGTATTCGATAATGGTGACGGGGGCGTCTTTCGATCCCATCGCCATGTCGCCGAGTTCGCCGGCCTGATTGATTTCCGCGGCGGTCTGGGCACTGGCCTGGCCGATGAACTGCCATGGCGAAAGGCCAAGTGCTGCGGCGAAGCCGGTCAGGGACAAGGCGGCGGTGAAGGTGCGGCGCGTGATGTTCAACGGTTTGCTCCGGAAATACGTGCGAACGGCGTCGTCACGCCTGATGAGGAACGCAATCGAGTTCGATCGGCTTGATCAAACTCGTCACTTTATTCGTTTGGACATGATCCTTCCCGAAAACCGGTTCCCACTTTTCGGGGCTCATGCCGTAGCTTGAAACGACAATTGTGGCAATGCCGGGCCGCCGGGGCGCGCTGTCCGGAGTCTCAATTTCGCTTGATCGAGGCGCCGAGCCGCGCCAGCGCCGCGCGCAAATCGTCGTCTTCCACGCTGCCGAGCGAGGCTTCGATCGTTGCGACAGCTGCGGCGTCGGGCACCTGTCTGGGTTTCCGCACCGGTCTGCGTGACAGCGGCGCCTGCCGCAGCGCGATCCGCCCCACAGCGTTCCAGCCGAGGAAGCGGTTGACCCGCTCCAGAATGACGTCCGAGGTGTGCTGGATTTCCAGTGCCATCGGCCCCTCGACCCGCAACACCAATGTGGCCGGCTCGGGGATCTGGTTCTCGACCGGGCGCGGCCACTGGATTTTCAACGGTTCCGAATGGGCCGCGACGCTGGGCCCTGCGATCTCCGCCCATCGCGTCACAAGTTCGCGCGAGGCAAAGCCCTGCTTGGCGAACACGTCGTTGATCGCACTGCCGAGCAGCGCGGATAACGGCTTCGCGGTGAGGGGGCCGGGCTTGTTCATGAGCGGCTGTCGTCGGTACATAGTGAGCCATGACCCTATCAGGTGCCGCCGCGCGGCGAAAGAAATCTCCGGAAGCCAGTGAAGCCGATCGCCCGGCGCTGCTGCTCGCCTGGTACGACCGCCATCGGCGACAGCTGCCGTGGCGTGCGTTGCCGGGCCGCACCAGCGATCCCTACCGGGTGTGGCTGTCTGAAATCATGTTGCAGCAAACCACGGTGAAAGCGGTCGGGCCGTATTTCGAGAAGTTCACCGCGCGCTGGCCGACGGTGGCTGCGCTCGGCGCTGCATCGCTCGATGACGTGCTGCGGATGTGGGCGGGGCTTGGTTACTATTCCCGCGCGCGCAATCTTCACGCCTGCGCCGTCACGGTGCTGCGCGAACACGGCGGGGCGTTCCCCGACACCGAAGACGGCCTGCGCACGCTGCCGGGCGTCGGGCCTTATACGGCGGCGGCCATTGCGGCGATTGCGTTCGGGCGGCAAACCATGCCGGTGGACGGCAACATCGAACGCGTGGTGTCGCGGCTGTTCGCGGTGGAAGAGCCGCTGCCTAAATCCAAGCCGCGGATCCAGGAACTGGCCGCGACATTGCTCTGGGACTCGCGCGCCGGCGACAGCGCGCAGGCGCTGATGGATCTTGGCGCCACGATCTGCACGCCGAAAAAGCCTGCCTGCGTGCTCTGTCCGCTCAACGACAACTGTGCCGCGCGGATGCGCGGCGATCAGGAGACGTTTCCGCGCAAGACCCCGAAGAAGACCGGCGCACTGCGGCGCGGTGCCGCGTTCGTTGTCACGCGTGGCGGCGAACTGCTGGTCCGCACGCGTGCTGAAAAGGGATTGCTCGGCGGCATGACGGAGGTGCCGAATTCCGACTGGATCGTGGATCACGACGACAAGGCTGCGCGCGGGCAGGCGCCGGCACTCAATGTTCCGCGCTGGCATCGCAGGGCAGGCGTGGTGACCCATGTGTTCACGCATTTTCCGCTTGAGCTTGTCGTTTATGTCGCGAGCGTTCCTGCACGCACCAGCGCGCCGGACGGCATGCGCTGGGTGCCCGTCGCGACGCTGAAGGATGAGGCCCTGCCCAACGTCATGCGCAAGGTGATCGCGCATGGATTGGGCGACTAGCCCGCGCTCGACAGCATCGACGTCTCGGGCCGGGGCACAATCGGCGGCTTGGCGTTGAGCGCGTCGACCTGAAAACCCGCGACGCGCTTGTAGGTGTTGGCGACGTCTTCCAGTTCCTGCTGCGACATCACGTCGGTCACCACATTGAATCCGTTCGGCGCGCGCTCCTCGACCAGTTGCATCACCTGCTCGGGTCCGTTGCGGCGGTTGAGCTTGACGAGTTCGGTGGTGGCCGGGCGGCGCTCGGCTTCATAGGCCTGCAGGGCCTCGGAGGTCTCGCCGTGATTGAGAATCTCGCGGGTAATCACGCGGGCGTCGAGAATAGCCTGCGACGCGCCGTTGGAGCCGATCGGGTACATCGGATGCGCGGCGTCGCCCATCAGCGTCACGTTGCCGAAGGTCCAGCGGTCGATCGGGTCGCGGTCCACCAGCGGATATTCGTAAGCGTGGGCGCAGTTGCGGATCAGGCCCGGGACGTCGAGCCAGTCGAATCTCCAGTCTTCGAACCAGGGCAGGA
>JAGVII010000345.1 GCA_020056155.1 Afipia sp. | reverse complement strand
CGCGCCCGCGCGATTGAAGTCATCAAGCTTCCCGAACTCGGCGCCAGTCCAGGCGGCGCCCGCCGCGGCTTCACCCCCAGCGTCATCGAGGGCAATCTCGGCAAGGTTCGCGCGAACACCTCCGCCGGTCCCGACGAGGACGTGAGCTATCCCGTCTCCGTGCCGGTCATGGGCCGGATCGCGGCCGGTACGCCGATCGAGGCGCTGCAGACCCGCAGCCACACTATCAGCGTGCCGCCCGACATGCTTGGGTCCGGCGAACACTATGCCCTCGAAGTGCGCGGCGATTCCATGATGGAGGCCGGCATTCTCGACGGCGACACCGTGCTGATCCAGCGTAACGAGACCGCCGACACCGGCGACATCGTGGTGGCGCTGATCGACGAGGAAGAAGCCACCTTGAAGCGTTTCCGGCGGCGCGGCGCGTCCATCGCGCTGGAGCCAGCCAACGCAGCCTACGAGGTTCGCATCCTGCCGCCCAACCGCGTGCGTATTCAGGGCAAGCTGATCGGGCTGGTTCGGAAGTATTGATCGCGGCGGTCGCCTCCAGCGTCATTGCGAGCGAAGCGAAGCAATCCACTCTTGAAAGAGCTAAAACTGGATTGCTTCGTCGCAAGTGCTCCTCGCAATGACGATCCGGTAGCCAGCCTGATTGCTTCAAGCCTCCTCGGCGCCGATCAATCATCCGGCAGGAGATCGCTTTCCGCCGGCGTGGCATCGACGGGCTGTGCCGGACGGTTTGACCGGACAGCAGGCGTTTCAGGGTCATCCTCGGCAACTGCCGGTGACCATGGACGATCCCTGCCGCGCGGCCGGTTGGCCGTGATCGCGTAACCGTCCGCGGTTTTGCGCAGGGCCAGTGTCCCTCGCCTGCGCAGCATCTCCTGATCCAGCACCATGGCCGCGCAACCGGCGGGCGGCTGCCGCAGCGTCACGATCACCGCCGCGCGCGCGCAATCGTCGGCGAACGCCTCGGGTTTCAGCGTCAGCGCAACCGTCGAACCGTCCGCCGCCTGAACCACGCATCCGGACGTATCGCACGAGACGCCGTCCGTCAGCGACACGTCATTGGCCTTGCGCATATCCGCGTCAGCCGCGAGCCATTCGCGCGACAGAAACGCATCCTTTCCGGTGCGCATCAGACGCAACCGGCCATCCTTCCCCCGCACTGCGACCGTGTATCCGTCTCCGGCGACCAGCATGTCCGGTTGCTGCGTCGTCAGCGCCCAGACCATTGCCAGCGCGATCAGCCCCGTGCCCACCCAGCGCAGCGGCGTTCGTAAAAGGGCGACCGCGATGATGCCTGCACTCATCAGGGCCAGTGGCCCGGTCCCGAACGACGCGATCCGGCCGATGGCGCCCGGAAGCGCTGCCACCCATTGCGCCACCGCGACCATCCAGCCGATGCCGACATCCATCAGCCGCCAGAACAAGCCGTCGAATCCGAATGGCATGGCGAGCAGCCCGAGCAGTCCGGCCGGCATCACCAGCACCGAGACCACCGGCATCGCCGCGAGATTGGCCAGCACGCCGTAAGGCGTCACGCGATGAAAATGAAATGCTGCGTAAGGCATGGTCGCAAATCCCGCGACGAGCGAGGCCAGCGCGAGCATCGTAATCTCACGCCCGCCCCAGAGCGCGGCGCGCGCCACCTGCGCATTGTCCGGCGATGCGAACAGGTTCGGCATGCCGATCTGGACCAGCGCCACGAGTCCCAGCGTCGCGGCGAACGACATCTGGAAACTCGGATGCACCAATGCTTCCGGCGTAATCAGCAGCACGATCATGGCCGCCACCGAGAGCGTGCGGAACGTGATCGCGCGCCGGTCCACTATCACCGCGATCAGCACCACCGCCGTCATGAAGAACGAGCGTTGCGTGGCGACCTCCGCGCCTGACAGAAGCAGATAGAACGCGGCGGCGAGCAGCGCCGCGACCGCCGACCATTTCTTGATCGGGAATGTCACGGTCAGCGCCGGAAACAGCGCCAGCAGCGCGCGCACCGCGAAGAACACTACGCCTGCCACCACCGCCATGTGATAGCCCGAGATCGACAGCACATGGCCGAGCCCGGACACGAACATGGCGTCGTTGACCGGCGCGGAGATCGCGTCGCGGCGTCCGGTGAGCAGCGCCGTCGCGATGGCGCGATTGTCGCCGGAGAGCACGCTGCGAATCCGCGCGTCGATCGCATCCCGCATACCCTGCATCGCGGCTGCATAGCGCAGATACATGCCGCCGCTGCGCGGCGCTTCAACGGTTTTGATTGCACCCATCGCGAAGCCGGACGCGCCGATGCCATGAAAGTACATATCGCGTCCGAAATCGTAGCTCCCCGGACGCAGCGGCGAGAGCGGCGGCAGCAAGCGCGCCTTCAGTTCGACGAAGCTGCCGACTGCGGGCGCGGTGCCCTTTTTGACCGACAGCCGCACGCGTTCGAGTTTGGTGATACCGCGCGGCGACTCCATGTCCTCCACGCGCAGCACAAAGCGATCGGTGCGCTCGCGCTCGTCGCGGGTTTCAACAAAGCCCTTCATGGTCACGGAAAACATCGGGCGTGCCAGCACGCCATGGGCCACGCGCGCAGTCTTGAGTGCGGCCGTGGCAAAGCCCGCGAACAAGGCAGCAAGCATCACAACAAGGGGAAAGATGCGACTCCTTCGCGCAAAGAAAGCGGCGGCACAGAACGCGAATGCCGCCGCGGCGGCGACCGAGGCCACGGGCTCGCGGTCCGCCGCGAAATAGAGCGCAATCCCCGCACCGAACGCGACCGGCACCCAAGGCAACAACCGGCCCGGCCCGGCTTCCGCAACGGCCCAGCTTTGGACCTTCCTGGTCAGAAATGCCGATACGCCTTCGGTGAGATCAGTGACGCCGGCGCGCGCGGCGCTGCGCGGCGGCCATGTGACAGCCCGGCCCGCCCGGCCTTCGGATCGCGTCTGATGCTCGCCCCCGCCCGCCATCGCTTCGCTCCGGCATCACTTCCGCAATGCTAGCGGAAGCGACCGGACTGAATAGCGGAACGGATACGGAATATGCGAGACTATTGAAGGTTTAGCTCGCCGAGACCTTGGCCCAGGTGTCGCGCAGACCGACGGTGCGATTGAAGACCGGCTTGCCCGGCGCGGAGTCCTTGTCGCGGCAGAAGTATCCCTGCCGCTCGAACTGCATCGCGCCATCGAAGTTGTCGCTCGCCAGCGCGGGCTCCACCATGGCGGTGACGGTTTCGAGGGATTCCGGATTGATCTGCGCGGCGAAGTTCGCGGCCTCGGGCTGCGGTGTGTTGAACAGCAGATTGTAGAGCCGCACTTCGGCCGGCACTGCTTCCGCCGCACTCACCCAATGGATCGTCGCCTTCACCTTGCGCCCGTCGGGCGCATTGCCGCCCTTGGTTGCCGGATCGTAGGTGCAACGCAGTTCGACGACCTCGCCTGCCGCGTTCTTGATGATCTCGCGGCAGGTGATGAAGTAACCGTAGCGCAGCCTTACTTCCCGGCCCGGCGCCATGCGGAAGAATTTTTTCGGCGGATCTTCCATGAAGTCGTCGCGCTCGATGTAAAGCTCGCGGCCGAATGGAATCTGCCGCGTGCCCTGGGCCGGATCGTCAGGATGATTGACGGCTTCGAGCTTTTCGCTCTGCCCCTCCGGATAATTCTCGATCACCACCTTGAGCGGATTCAGCACGGCCATGCGGCGGGGCGCGGTCCTGTTCAGCACTTCGCGCACCACGAAATCGAACATGCCGATGTCCACGGTACTGTTGGCCTTGGCAACCCCGATGCGCTTGACGAATTCGCGCAACGCCTCCGCCGGAATGCCGCGCCGCTGCAGCCCCGCGAGCGTCGGCATGCGCGGGTCGTCCCAGCCGGACACATGCCCGCCGCGCACCAGTTCGGTCAGCACGCGCTTGGACAGCAGCGTGTAGGTGACGTTGAGCCGCGCGAACTCATACTGATGCGGCCGCGAGGGTACGGGAAGGTTTTCAAGGAACCACTCGTAAAGCGGCCGGTGATCCTCGAATTCGAGCGTGCAGATCGAATGCGTGATGTGCTCGATGGCGTCGGACTGGCCGTGCGCGAAATCGTAGCTCGGATAGATGCTCCACGCATCGCCCGTGCGCGGATGATGCGCGTGGAGGATGCGATAGAGCACGGGATCGCGCAGATT
>JAGVII010000389.1 GCA_020056155.1 Afipia sp. | reverse complement strand
TGAATTCCAAGGGCTTGGATCGCTTGGTGTCGTGCCTGACACCGGTATGTCGGCGATGGTCTTATCCTTGGTCATTCGACAGCAAGAAGAGATATTTGTGGCAGCTGAAGATCCCTCCGTATCTGGCGTGTCTGGCCGTTATGCGACGGCGCTTTTCGAACTGGCGCGCGACCAGAAATCCGTCGATGCCGTCAAGACGGACCTCGACAAGTTCTCCGCCATGCTGGCCGACAGCCCGGACCTCCTGAGGCTGGTACGCAGCCCGGTGTTCACCGCCGATGCGCAGACCAAGGCGCTCGACGCCGTGCTCGCCAAGGCCGGCATCAGCGGCATCGCCGCGAATTTCCTCAAAGTCCTGACCGCCAATCGCCGGCTGTTCGCCGTGGCCGATGTCATCAGGGCGTTTCGTGCGCTGGTCGCCAAGTTCAAGGGCGAGGCCACCGCAGAAGTCACTGTCGCTGAACCCCTCAGCGACGCCAATCTCGACGCTCTCAAGGCCGCACTGAAATCAGTGTCGGGCAAGGACGTCGATCTCAACGTGAAGATCGATCCGTCGATCATCGGCGGGCTTGTCGTCAAGCTCGGCAGCCGCATGGTCGACAGCTCGCTTCGCACCAAACTCAATTCGATCAAGCACGCGATGAAAGAGGCAGGCTGATGGACATCCGCGCCGCGGAAATTTCCGCAATCCTCAAGGACCAGATCAAGAATTTCGGCCAGGAAGCCGAAGTCTCTGAAGTCGGTCAGGTTCTCTCGGTCGGCGACGGCATCGCCCGCGTCTATGGTCTGGACAACGTCCAGGCCGGCGAAATGGTCGAGTTCGAGAACGGTACGCGCGGCATGGCGCTCAACCTTGAAAGCGACAACGTCGGCATCGTTATTTTCGGCGCTGATCGCGAGATCAAGGAAGGCCAGACCGTCAAGCGCACCCGCGCCATCGTGGACACGCCGGTCGGCAAGGGACTTCTGGGCCGCGTCGTGGACGCGCTCGGCAATCCGATCGACGGCAAGGGCCCGATCCAGGCGACCGAACGCAAGCGCGTCGACGTCAAGGCGCCAGGCATTATTCCACGCAAGTCGGTGCATGAGCCGATGGCAACCGGCCTCAAGGCGATCGACGCTCTGATCCCCGTCGGACGCGGCCAACGCGAACTGATCATCGGCGACCGTCAGACCGGCAAGACCGCGATTGCGCTAGACACCATTCTGAACCAGAAGCCGCTTAACGCGGCCGGCGCGCCGGAAGGCCAGAAGCTGTATTGCGTTTACGTCGCAATCGGCCAGAAGCGTTCCACCGTCGCGCAGTTCGTGAAGGTTCTCGAAGAGCAGGGCGCGCTTGAATATTCCATCGTCGTCGCCGCAACCGCTTCCGATCCTGCGCCGATGCAGTATCTCGCGCCGTTCACCGGCTGCACCATGGGCGAGTACTTCCGCGACAACGGCATGCACGCCGTCATCATCTATGACGACCTGTCCAAGCAGGCCGTCGCTTACCGCCAGATGTCGCTGCTGCTGCGCCGTCCACCGGGCCGCGAAGCTTATCCCGGCGACGTGTTCTACCTGCATTCGCGTCTGCTCGAGCGTGCCGCGAAGCTCAATGACGATCAGGGCAATGGCTCGCTGACCGCGCTGCCGGTCATCGAAACCCAGGCCAACGACGTGTCGGCCTACATTCCGACCAACGTGATTTCGATCACCGACGGCCAGATCTTCCTCGAAACCGATCTGTTCTTCCAGGGCATCCGCCCTGCCGTGAACGTCGGTCTCTCCGTGTCGCGCGTCGGATCGTCGGCGCAGACCAAGGCGATGAAGAAGGTCGCCGGCAAGATCAAGGGCGAGCTTGCGCAGTACCGCGAAATGGCGGCGTTCGCGCAGTTCGGCTCCGACCTCGATGCCTCGACCCAGCGCCTTCTCGCGCGCGGGTCGCGCCTGACCGAACTCCTGAAGCAGCCGCAGTTCTCGCCGCTGAAGATGGAAGAGCAGGTCGTGGTGATCTACGCCGGCGTCAACGGCTATCTTGACGGCATTCCGGTCGCCAAGGTGCGCAGTTTCGAGGACGGTCTGTTGTCGCTGCTGCGCGGCAAGCATGTCGATATTCTGAACGCCATCCGCGACTCGAAAGACCTGTCGGACGACGTTGCCGGCAAGCTCAAGGGCGTCGTCGAAGGCTACGCCAAGACATTCGCTTAATTAGCGTCGCCGCGCCGATCCGTTCGTGCGCGGCGAAACTGGGGTTGCGATCCGGTGTGAGGCTGGATCGTCAGGGTGAGATAAAGAATGGCGTCTCTCAAGGACATGCGTGTCCGCATCGCCTCGACCAAGGCGACGCAGAAGATCACCAAGGCCATGCAAATGGTTGCGGCGTCGAAGTTGCGCCGTGCCCAGACCGCGGCCGAAGCGGCGCGTCCCTATGCCGAGCGCATGGACGCCGTGATCAGCAACATCGCGGGTGCGGCGGCCGGCTCCGGCACCGCGCCCGCATTGCTTGCCGGTACCGGCAACGACAAGGTTCACCTGCTGCTGGTGTGCACCGGCGAGCGTGGCCTGTCGGGCGCGTTCAACTCGTCCATCGTGCGCCTGGCGCGCGAGCGTGCGCTCTCCCTGATGAACCAGGGCAAAGAGGTCAAGTTCTTCTGTGTCGGACGCAAGGGCTACGAACAACTCCGCCGCCAGTTCGACAAGCAGATCGTTGAACACGTCGAACTGCGCTCGGTGAAGGTGCTCGGCTTCAAAAACGCCGAGGACATCGCCAAGCAGGTCGTCGCGATGTTCGAGGCCGGCGACTTCGATGTCTGCACGCTGTTCTACTCGCGCTTCAAGTCGGTGATCGCGCAGGTCCCGACCGC
Source organism: Afipia sp. (assembly GCA_020056155.1). GTDB lineage: Bacteria > Pseudomonadota > Alphaproteobacteria > Rhizobiales > Xanthobacteraceae > Afipia. The sequence continues at coordinate 7,705 of JAGVII010000389.1, read as the reverse complement.
CCAGCAGATCATTCCGCTCGTGCTTGAAGAAAAAGAAGCCACGAACGGCGCGGCCGCAATTTACGACTACGAGCCGGCCGAAGACGAAATTCTCTCGAGCCTGCTGCCGCGCAATCTCGCGGTGCAGATTTTCCGTGCGCTGCTCGAAAACAACGCGTCGTTCTACGGCGCGCAGATGAGCGCGATGGACAACGCGACCCGCAACGCCGGCGACATGATCCGCAAGCAGACGCTGATCTACAACCGCACCCGCCAGGCGATGATTACCAAGGAACTGATCGAAATCATCTCCGGCGCCGAGGCCATTTAGGCCGACCGCCGCATAGACCGAGTTTTAAGGAGACTATCCCATGGCATCACCCGCCAATCAGACCGGACGCATTGCACAGGTTATCGGCGCCGTCGTCGACGTGAAGTTCGACGGCCATCTGCCGGCCATTCTCAACGCGATCGAGACCACCAACCAGGGCAATCGCCTTGTGCTGGAAGTCGCGCAGCATCTCGGTGAATCCACCGTGCGCGCCATCGCGATGGACACCACCGAGGGTCTGGTGCGCGGTCAGGAAGTGAAAGACACCGGCGCGCCGATCAAGGTGCCGGTGGGCGCCGGGACGCTCGGCCGTATCATGAACGTCATCGGCGAGCCAGTTGACGAACAGGGCCCGGTCAAGGCGGAAGACACCCGCGCCATCCATCAGGAAGCGCCGCTTTACACCGACCAGTCGACTGAGGCTGAAATTCTCGTCACCGGCATCAAGGTCGTCGATCTGCTCGCGCCTTATGCCAAGGGCGGCAAGATCGGCCTGTTCGGCGGCGCAGGCGTCGGCAAGACCGTGCTGATTCAGGAACTGATCAACAACGTCGCGAAGGCACACGGTGGCTACTCGGTGTTCGCAGGCGTCGGTGAGCGTACCCGCGAAGGCAACGACCTCTATCACGAGTTCATCGAATCCGGCGTGAACAAGAAGGGCGGTGGCGAAGGCTCCAAGTGCGCTCTCGTGTACGGCCAGATGAACGAGCCTCCGGGCGCGCGCGCCCGCGTCGGCCTCACCGGTCTCACCGTCGCAGAACACTTCCGCGATCAGGGTCAGGACGTGCTGTTCTTCGTCGACAACATCTTCCGCTTCACCCAGGCAGGCTCCGAAGTGTCCGCTCTGCTCGGCCGTATTCCGAGCGCCGTGGGTTATCAGCCGACGCTCGCCACCGACATGGGCGCGCTGCAGGAGCGCATCACCACCACCAACAAGGGTTCGATCACTTCGGTGCAGGCGATCTACGTGCCGGCCGACGATTTGACCGACCCGGCGCCGGCTACCTCGTTCGCCCACTTGGACGCGACGACCGTGTTGAACCGCGCGATTTCCGAAAAGGGCATCTATCCGGCGGTGGACCCGCTCGACTCGACCTCGCGCATGCTGTCGCCGCTGATCGTCGGCGAAGAGCACTACCAGACCGCGCGTATGGTTCAGCAGGTGTTGCAGCGTTACAAGTCGCTGCAGGACATTATCGCCATTCTCGGCATGGACGAACTGTCCGAAGAGGACAAGCTGACCGTGGCGCGCGCCCGCAAGGTTGAGCGCTTCCTGTCGCAACCGTTCTTCGTCGCCGAGGTTTTCACCGGCTCGCCGGGCAAGTTCGTCGATCTCGCCGACACCATCAAGGGCTTCAAGGATCTCTGCCAGGGCAAGTACGATCACCTGCCGGAAGCGGCGTTCTACATGGTCGGCACCATTGAAGAGGCCGTCGAAAAGGGCAAGAAGCTCGCAGCAGAAGCGGCGTAAGTTTACCTCCCTCTCCCGTTTACGGGGGAGGGTTGGGGAGGGGGCGTTTGCTTCCTTTCAAGATGTGACCCCAACCCGACCGGCTTTGCCGGTCGACCTCCCCCGCAAGCGGGAGAGGTGAAGCAGGCAGAGAAGCAATGGCCACCTTCCACTTCGATCTCGTATCGCCTGAAAGAATCGCCTTCTCCGGCGAAGTCGAGCAGGTCGATATTCCCGGCGTCGAGGGTGACCTCGGCGTGATGGCCGGTCATGCACCGCTGGTGGCAAGCATTCGCCCCGGCATCATGACCGTGACCGTTGGCGGCAAGCACGAGAAGATCATCGTGCTGGGTGGCCTTGCGGAAATCTCCGAGAAGGGCCTTACGGTCCTTGCGGACACCGCAACATCGGTGGCCGAACTCGACGCCGCCGCCTTCGCCGACAAGATCGCCCAGATGGAAGAAGATCTGAAGGAAAAGGAAGGTTCGGTCCTCGATCAGGCGATCGAGCGGCTCGATCACTTCAAGACCATCCAGCGGCAGATCGTCAGTTCGACAGCGATGCACTGAGCGCTGTCATAGCCAAGCGTGAAAAGCCCTGCATCGCAGGGCTTTTTGCATCTGGACATACTATTTCCCGGCGAACCTGGTGAATTCCCTGACCACCCGCTCATAGACCGGCCGTTTGAACGGCACGATCAGTTCGGGCAGATTCTTCATCGGCTCCCAGCGCCAGTCGATGAACTCCGGCTTGTGGCCGGCCGGTGAAGCGACATTGATCTCGCTGTCCTTGCCGGTGAACCGGAGCGCGTACCACTTCTGCTTCTGCCCGCGAAACCTGCCCTTCCAGGCGCGGCCGGCGACGGTGCGCGGGATGTCGTAGGTCAGCCATTCCGGCACTTCACCCAGCTTTTCCACCGAGCGTGCATTGGTCTCTTCATAGAGCTCACGCTTGGCGGCCGCCCACGTGTCTTCGCCGCTATCGACGCCGCCTTGGGGCATCTGCCAGACATGGGTCTGATCGACGTGTTCCGGTCCGCCGGCACGGCGGCCGATGAACACGAGCCCGTCCGGATTGATCAGCATGATCCCGACGCAGGTCCGGTAGGGCAGATCGTCGTAACGCGTCATTCCACTAAAGCCTTTGATCCCGGTCCGTCCAAGCGCGCCAGCCGCACTCAATTCGTTCGTTCGTGCGACGGTGCCGGAAACCGGGTTCCAGCTTGCCGGTCACGCCTAGCTAGATTTTGGTTTCAGCATCACCGTTGTCAACGGCACCAGCGTGATGCCGCGGGCCTCGAGTTGCTTCGCCCAGGTTCCGATCCGTTCGATCGAAATCGGCAGCGCGGACGCGACGCCCACGGCCGATCCGCGCTCCTTCGCCAGTGTTTCGAGCCGCGTCAGCGCCCGATCGATCTCCGCCGGTGTCGGCACGGTGTCGATGCCGACATCTGCTTTCGCGAAGGGCATCGCCTGTCCTTCCGCGATCACGCCTGCAACGCTGCGCGGCGCGCTGCCGTCGTCGAGCCATGCGAGACCGCGCCGGGCCGCTTCCTTGATGAGCGGCTGCATCGCGGCGTCGGTCGCGACGAAGCGCGACCCCATGAAATTGGCGATGCCGACGTAGCCCTGAAAGCGGCTCATATGCCAGGCCAGGCGATCGGCGTTCTGCTCGGCGGACAGCGTGGTGAGCAGCGTCTGCGGTCCGGGATCGTTGTCCGGGTAATCGAACGGCTCCATCGGAACCTGGAGCAGCACTTCATGTTTCTGCGCGCGGGCGCGCTCGACCAGTTTTCCGGGGTCCGAACCGTAGGGTGTGAATGCCAGCGTCACCGCGCCCGGGAGCTTGGCGATGGCGTCGGCGGTTTTCGCGGCGCCGACGCCGAGACCGGTCACAACGATGGCGATGGTCGGCTTCCTGGCCACACTGGCGCGGGAGGCGTCGCTGCCGGCGGCATAGGCACGAAAGGACTTCAATCCATCGGCGGCGATGGGGATCATGCCATAGCGTGACGACTCGAGCAGCTTTGGATTGACGCCAGCGATCACTGCGGGCTGGGCATCTGTGTTCGCCGCGGTGTCGGAGCCTGCACCGATGAGCACGTCCTGTCGTGCGCCGCTGGAGCCGTCGATGATGGTCACTGTCTGACGGCCGGCGGCAGGCTCTTTCGCGGCAGCGGCGGCCTCCTTGGGCATTGCAGGCGCAGGGCCAGCCGATTTCGCGGCACCCTCGCCAGGCAGCGTGGCGGGATCGTAGGACACCCGCGCCAAAGGCTCTCCGCCCATCGGGTTGTGGTTGAAAACCGCGAAGCTCAGAAAGGTCAGCAGGAATAGCCCGAGCAGTCCAGCGATCGCCTGTGGCGCGCTGAACGGAAGCCGGTATCGCCGCTTGCGCGGCCGATCTTGTCCGAGCGGTGCGCTCAGATCGTCGGTTGTCACTGCGCTCAACCCCCGCGAATCAATCCGGGAATTCTACCACGGCCCCGGCAAGGCTGAACGTCAAGGCTTGGGTTCCAAGATGCCCGAGCGCAATGAAAAGGGCGGCCCGGAAGCCGCCCTTGATCGGAGAAAGGAACCTGTCTGCGCTGTCAGTTCGCAGCCTTGTTCGAGGCCTTGTCGGTCGGAGCCGGAGCCGACGTGGTCTGCTTGATGCCATGGAGAAGATCGGCGGCCATCTTGAGCGCCTTGTCGTTCTTGGCATCCGGTGGAACATAGGACTGCGATCCGGTCTCTTCCTGGCCCTCGGCCTTGAGATGACCGCGCAGCGAGGCTTCGCCCTTGGTGTCGGTCTTCGACTTGAGGTCGTCGGGAACGTCCTGCAGGACCTCAATATCCGGAGTGATGCCCTTGGCCTGGATCGACTTGCCCGACGGCGTGAAGTAGCGCGCCGTGGTCAGCCGCAACGCGCCGTTGCCGGAGCCGAGCGGGATGATGGTCTGCACCGATCCCTTGCCGAACGAGCGGCTGCCCAGCAGCGTCGCCCGCTTGTGATCCTGCAGCGCGCCGGCAACGATTTCCGACGCTGAGGCCGAGCCGCCGTTGATCAGCACGATCACCGGCTTGCCCTTGGCAAGGTCGCCGGGCTTGGCAGTGCGGCGCTGGGTTTCCTCGGCGTTGCGGCCACGGGTCGAAACGATCTCGCCGCGATCCAGGAATGCATCAGAGACCGACACGGCCTCTTCAAGCAGACCGCCCGGATTGTTGCGCATGTCGAGAATGTAGCCCTTGATCTTGTCCGGACCGATCTGCGTGGTCAGGTTCGCCATCTCGCGCTTCAGGCCTTCGGTGGTCTGTTCGTTGAAGGTGGTGATACGGATATAGGCGATGTCGTCGCTTTCGACGCGCGCGCGCACCGAGCGCACCCGAATGTTGTCGCGTGTCAGCGTGATATCGAGGGGCTTGTCCTGTCCCTTGCGGATGATCTTGAGCTTGATCTTGGTGTTGACCGGGCCGCGCATCTTTTCGACGGCCTGGTTCAGGGTCAGGCCCTGCACCGCTTCATCGTCGAGTTGAGTAATGATATCGTTGGCCATGATTCCGGCCTTGGAGGCGGGCGTCTCGTCGATGGGCGACACCACCTTGATGAGACCCTCTTCCATCGTGACCTCGATGCCGAGGCCGCCGAACTCGCCGCGCGTCTGCACCTGCATGTCGCGGAAGCTCTTCGCGTCCATGTAGCTGGAATGCGGATCGAGGCCGGTGAGCATGCCGCTGATCGCGGTCTCGACCAGTTTGCTGTCGTCCGGCTTTTCGACGTAGTCGCTGCGAACCCTTTCGAACACATCGCCGAACAGGTTGAGCTGACGATAAGTGTCGGACGACGCAGCGCGCGCCGTCGATCCCACCAGTGCCGAGCGAGGCTGGGTGAGGAAAAGTGTGGCCGCGGCGCCTGCTGCGACGCTGAGGAGAACCAGGGAAGTCTTGCGCATCATCCGCGAACCTTTTGGCCTTCACTTGCGGCCCACCATGGACCAGAATCGATTGGAGTGCCGTCCTTACGGAACTCAATATAGAGCACAGGCTGGCTAGACGCTGCCGCCAGAATTGACGCGACCTGAGACGTAGTCCCCATCGTCGCGACCGGTTCTCCCGTTAGAACAAACTGCCCGATCGTGACCGAAATACGTTCCATCCCGGCGATCAGGACATGATACCCGCCGCCAGCATTGAGGATCAAGAGTTGTCCGTAGCTCCGGAACGGGCCTGAGTAAACAACCCAACCATCACACGGTGTTGTGACCTGCGCCCCGGGCCGGGTGGCGATGGAAATGCCCTTTTCCTGGCCTCCGGCGCCGTCGGAACCGCCAAAACGGCGAATCCGGGTGCCGTTAACCGGGATCGGCAAAAGGCCCTTGGCGGAACCGAAGGCGACCGCCGGGCTCAATCGCGCGGGGTCCTTCAGGGCACCCAGATTGGGCTTGCCGTTCAGCGATGCCGGCGTGCCCTTTAGTTCGGCCGCCGCCGCGGCCTGAGCTGCTGCCTTCACGTCTCGCTCCATCTTGGCGATCAGGTCCTGAAGATTCTCGGTCTGCCTGGACAGCGCGATGGCGCGCTGCCGCTCCGCTTCCATATCCTTCTCGGTCTCGGTCTGCTTTTTCTGACGCTCCTGCACGAGTGCGGCAAGGCGCGTGCGGTCTTCATTGAGCTTGTCGCGATCGGCCGCCAGCCGGTCGCGCTCTTCCGCGATATTCTTGCGCAGGCTCACCAGTTCGCCGAGATCGCTGGCGAGTTTGGCGGCGCGGGTGCGCATCTCCGGAACGACGGCGCCGAGCAGCATTGCCGTGCGCAGCGATTGCAACGCATCTTCGGGCCTCACGAACAGCGCAGGCGGCGCGCGGCGTCCGGCGCGCTGCAAGGCCGCGAGCACCTCGGAGATTTCATCCCGGCGCGATTCAAGCGCGGCACGAATCTGAAGCTCGCGGGCATCTAGCGGGCGCAGCCGGCCTTCGGTGTCGGCCATCTTGCCCTCAACATCACGCACCTGTCCGGCGATGCCGATCAGTTGCTGGTTGAGCTTGGTCCTATCCTGACCGATGGCCGCAATGTCGGCCTTCAGTTTCTGCTCGAGTTCGGCGGCCTTCTTCTGCTGTTCGCGGGCGGCTTCGAGTTCCTGCGTACGCTGCTTGATCGTCTCAGGGTCCGGAGCGGTGGCCTGCTTGACGGCGGTTTGTGCGCGGGCCGGCGCAATCCCGCCCGCGACATGAAACGCTGAAATCACCAGAGACAGCGGTAGCGCTGCGCCGCGCGCCAGCTTGCGTACGATCAGCGGAGTTGTATTGCCTGTCGCGTCGGTCACGGGCAGTTCGATCTTTCGAGATCCTGGAGTGGGCATAGTCTCGGGATCATGCCCTACGCGCGATGGTACGGGTGGCCGGATAAAATCGTCGCAGCCCGGTAAATCTGTTCCAGCAGCATGACGCGCACCATTTGATGCGGCCAGGTCGCTTTGCCAAACGCAACGCTGAGTTTGACCTTGCGCCGCAATTCTGGCGAAAGTCCGTCCGCACCGCCGATCAAAAAAACAGCAGTTGGAACCGATTCGTCGCGCCAGCGGCCAAGATGCCGCGCGAATGCGGCGCTGTCGATGGTTTCGCCGCGCTCGTCGAGCGCGATCATGGACGATTTGTCAGGAATCAGCGCCGAGATTGCGGCGGCTTCGTCGGCCATTCGCGCGGCGACATCGCGCGCGCGGCTTTCGGGAATTTCATGAATCTCGAGGCCGCGAAAGCCGAGCTTGCGGCCGATGTCGTCGAACCGCTCGCGGTATCGGTCTGCAAGCTCCCGTTCCGGGCCCTGCTTCAGGCGGCCAATGGCGATGACAACGATGCGCATGCCGCGCAAACTAACATGCGCGCAGCCGCATGAACACGCACCGGCTCAACGCTCTCAGCGTGCCTTTGCCGCCGGTTTATCCGAGGTCCACATCTTTTCGAGATTGTAGAACTC
>JAGVII010000231.1 GCA_020056155.1 Afipia sp. | reverse complement strand
TTCTGTCCGAGTGCCACCGCGTGGTGAAGCCGGGCGGGCGCATCATCCTCGTGAATCACCTCTACTCGGAAGTCGGTGTCGCGGCTGCTGTCGAGCGTTGGGCTGCGCAGAAAACCCGCGCGCTGGGCCTGCGTCCCGAATTTCCCTTCGCGCGGCTGCAGGCCTGGGCGCAATCAAACGCAAGCACCACCCTTGTCGAGAGGCGGAAAGTTGCGCCGTTCGGCATCTACACACTGGTTTGTTTCGAGCGAACTGTCAGCTCGCAGGCTGCGTAGTCCGTCATCGGATTGTCATGCGATTCTGATAAGCGCTCGCCCATGGAAAGACAGGCTATGAGCGACGGTAGTCCAGAACGACGCTTTCGCACCTTGTTTATCTCCGATGTCCACCTCGGAGCCCGCGGCTCGCAAGCCGACCGCCTTCTTGATTTCCTCCGCTGTCACGACGCCGACACCATCTATCTCGTCGGCGACATTATCGACGGATGGGCGTTGAAGTCGAGCTGGCACTGGCCGCAATCCCACAACGACTTCGTCCAGAAGATGTTGCGCAGGGTGCGCAAGGGTGCGCGGGTGATCTATATCCCCGGCAACCACGACGAATTCCTGCGCTCTTATTACGGCACGCATTTCGGCGGCATCGAGGTTGTCGAGAACGCGATCCACGAAGGTACCGACGGCAAGCGCTATCTCGTCATCCACGGCGACATTTTCGACCTCGTCGTGCAGAATGCGCGCTGGCTCGCGCATCTTGGCGACAAGGCCTATGACTTCGCGATCCAGATGAACCGGCTGGTCAACGCGTTCCGGAAGCTGTTCGGTGTGCCGTACTGGTCGCTGTCGCAGTGGGCCAAGCAGAAGGTCAAGAACGCGGTCAACTACATTGGCGCGTTCGAACAGACGCTGGCCGGTGAAGCCAAGCGCCACGGCGCCGATGGCGTAATCTGCGGCCACATCCACTACGCGACGATCCGCGACGAGAACGGAATCCGTTACATGAACTGCGGCGACTGGGTCGAAAGCTGTACCGCGCTGGTCGAACACGAGGATGGCCGCTTCGAGATCCTGACCTGGACCGATCCGCTGCGCCGGTCGCATCCGGTCCCCCGCGTCACGGCGCAGGCCGCCTGATGCGCATCCTGATCGCAACGGACGCCTGGCACCCGCAAGTCAACGGCGTGGTGCGGACGCTGACCAAGATGGCGGAAGCCGCCGCCGAGATGGGCGTCGAGGTCGAATTCCTGACGCCGCAATCGTTCCGGACCATTGCGCTGCCAAGCTACGCCGATCTGCACGTCGCGCTGCCACGGCCCGGCAAGATCGCGCGCATGATCGAAGAGGCGCAGCCCGATTACATTCATATCGCGACTGAAGGTCCGATCGGCATACTGGCGCGGCGCTATTGCCAGAAGAACAAGGTGCCGTTCACCACGAGCTTCCACACCCGCTTTCCCGAGTATGTCTCCGCGCGCTTTCCGATCCCCGAGTCGTGGGTCTGGGCGGCGCTGCGTTATTTTCACGGCACCAGCGATGTGGTGATGGCGGCGACGCCGGCGCTCGCGGATGAGCTGCGCGGACGCGGCTTCCGCAACGTCGTGCTGTGGTCGCGAGGCGTCGATGCCGAGCTGTTCCGGCCGCGGGACTTCGATCTCGCGCTGCCGCGTCCGGTGTTTCTCTCCGTCGGGCGCGTGGCGGTCGAGAAAAATCTCGAAGCGTTTCTCGAACTGGAATTGCCCGGCACCAAGGTCGTGGTCGGCGACGGCCCGGCGAGGGCCGAACTGGAGCGCAAATATCCGGACGCGGTGTTTCTCGGAACCATGCAGGGCGAGGCGCTCGCGGAGACGTATTCCGCCGCCGACGTGTTCGTGTTTCCGAGCAAGACCGATACCTTCGGTCTGGTGCTGCTCGAGGCGCTGGCCAGCGGCGTTCCCGTCGCGGCGCTGCCTGTGTCCGGCCCACTCGACGTGATCGGCGATGCGCCGGTCGGTGTCCTGAATAACGATCTGCGTGCGGCCTGTCTGGCCGCACTGAGCATACCGCGCGACGCCTGCCGCGCGTTTGCCGCGTCCCGGAGCTGGGGCGCCTGCGCTCAGGCCTTTATCGACAATGTCACGCGTGAGCGTCCGCCTCAGGTCAAGCGCCGCTGGCGGCGGCGTCTGGCGCGGCGGCTTCGGCTGACATCGGAATCCGTTCCCTCCGCCTGATTCCGCATGGCGGCTGTTCCCCGCGTGGTGGTTCGCGATCTTGCCCGAACGCGCCGGGGCGCTATACATGCGCCATGACCTCTCTCGTTCTCCCCACAAACGCCGATATCGAAGCCGCCGCGCGCGTTCTGGCGCCTGTCGCGGTGCGAACCCGCCTCGTGACGTCTCCGGCGCTTGATGCGCTTACGGGCGCGCGGGTGTTTTTCAAGCCTGAAGTGCTGCAGCGAACCGGCTCGTTCAAGTTTCGCGGTGCCTTCAACAAGCTGTCGTCGATTCCGGAAGCCGCGCGAAAGGCGGGCGTGGTCGCATTCTCGTCGGGCAATCACGCGCAGGGCGTCGCAGCCGCGGCGCAACTCCTGAACATGCCGGCGGCGATCGTGATGCCGTCCGATGCGCCGGTGTCCAAGATCGAGCGCACCAGGAGCTATGGCGCGGAGGTCATTCCCTACGACCGCGACAAGGAAGACCGCGATGCCATCGCGCGCGATCTCGCGGCGAAGCGCGGCGCAACGGTCGTTCCGCCTTACGACGATCCGTGGGTGATCGCCGGGCAGGGCACGGTTGGGCGTGAGATCGCGGAGGACTTCGCCACGCTCGGGTTGGTGCCGGACCTTGTGTCCGCGCCCGCGTCCGGCGGCGGGCTCATGGCCGGCATTGCACTGGCGACGAAAGCGAAGTTTCCGAACGCCGGCCTGATGACCGTCGAACCTTACGGTTTCGACGATCACGCCCGTTCCTTTAGTGCCGGTAAGCGCCAGCCGCACCGCGCGGTGGGCCGCACCATTTGCGATGCGCTGATGGCGTCGATCCCCGGCGAGATTACCTTCGTCGTCAACGAGAAGAATGGTGTGAAGGGTGTCACGGCAACGGACGATGAAGTCGCGCAGGCCGTGGCGTTTGCGTTTCGCGAACTGAAGCTCGTGGTCGAGCCGGGCGGGGCCGTCGCGCTTGCGGCACTGCTGGCGGGACATATCGATGCCAGGGGCAAGACGATTGCAATCGTGCTGTCCGGCGGCAATGTCGATGCGGATCTGTTCGCCCGGCTGATTCAGTAGGCGTCACAATCCGGCCCTTTGCGCCGAAGATTGCCGCCATTTCGCCTTTAGCTGAAGAACGCGACCTTCTCGGCCTGGCTCATGCGTCTGATGGGCGCGAGCGGATCGCTGCGCGGCGCAACCGGCTTGGCGACGATCCCGCTGGCGATCAGGCTGGCGCCGAGCGACACCGGCGCGGCCGCCGTGGCCTCGATCTCCGGCTCGTTCTCAAGAACGGCGGGCACATTCTCAAGAAC
>JAGVII010000720.1 GCA_020056155.1 Afipia sp. | reverse complement strand
GTTATCAGGATTACTGCATTCCGCGCGCCAGCGACATGCCGCATATCGACGTGACCCTCGACGACTCCGCGCCGTGCAAGACCAACCCGCTCGGCGCGAAAGGCTGTGGCGAATCCGGCGCCATCGGCGGGCCGCCCTGCATCGTCAACGGGGTGATGGATGCGCTCAGCGACCTTGGCGTCACATCGCTGCAAACGCCGCTGACGCCGGTGAAAATCTGGGATGCGATCCGCACCGCGAAGAGCGGCAAGGCGGCGTGATCGCGTTCAGCGGGGCCCTTCACCGGCTGCGCGAAGGGCCTTGAGGCCCTCGTGGTAGGTGGGATAGGCCAGCGTTACGCCGAGTTCATTGCGCAGCAGATCGTTCCGCACGCGTTTGCTCTCCGCGTAGAACGAGCGGCCCATCTCGGTAAGGCCCGCGTCGTCAAGGCTGATTTCCGGCGGTGGTTCGACGCCGCAGAGCGACGCGGCGAACGTCACCACGTCCTGCGGCGGTGCGGGCTCGTTATCGGTGACGTTATAGATCGCGCCTGCGCGCGGACGTTCGAGCGAGGCGTCCACGACGCGTGCGATGTCCTCGACATGAATGCGATTGAATACCTGGCCGGGCTTGACGATGCGCCGCGCCGTTCCGCGCGCCAGTTGTACGAGCTGGCTCTGACCCGGACCGTAAATCCCGGCGAGCCGAAAAACATGAACGGCGATGTTGTTCGCTGCGCCGAACGCAAGCCATGCCTGTTCCGCCTCCGCGCGTTCGCGCGAGCGCACATTGGTCGGTGCCGTTGGGGTTTGCTCATCGACCCACGCGCCTTGATGATTGCCGTAAACGCCGATGGTTGAGAGATAGCCGATCCATCGCAGGTTCGGCGCGGCCGCGATCTGTTTGGCGTAAGCTGCAAGAACCGGATCCCCGCTGCTCCCGGGCGGCACCGAGATCAGCAGTGCCTCGCTGGCTGCAAGATCCGTTTCGATGACACCGTCGCGTCCGTCCGGGCCGAACACGCGTGCCGGCAGGCCCGCGGCGGCCAAGGCCCGCGCCTTGTCTTTCGTGCGCACGGTTCCAGCAACCTGGTCACCACGGGCGGCACGACGCTCGGCAATGGTCCTGCCGCTGAATCCGAAGCCGAAGATAAACAGATTCACGGAAAGCTCTGTTCAAGAGAGACGATGCGACGTACCTATCGGCTCCCACGCAGGTTTACAACACAGGGGAGCGCTGGATTGAGCGACTACGATCCGCTTCGTGAGCATCTCTCACGCCAGACCAAGGTCGAATTCGTCCTGAGCTTTGAAGAGATCGAGGACATTCTCGGCTTTGCGCTGCCGCGCGCGTCACAGCGAGCATCGTGGTGGGAAAAGGAACGCAATCCGGAGAACGCGCGACCGCAGCGTGATGCTATCCGTGACGGCGGCTATGAGGCCACGCGTCTCGCCGACGGACAGGGTGTCCGGTTCCGAAGACTGTCCGCGGGACGATACCGGCCGCGCTAAACAGCGCCGGCTCTTGGTGCGCTGCAATAAAAAATTGCAAAAAGCGCGCGGCTTCGATGCAAAAGTTCAATGCCCCGCTTGAGCGCGATCCCGCTATAAAGGCGTCTCAAAACAAAAAAACGGGGAGATCTGCATGACATCGAAATTTCTGGCGGCCGCAGTCGCGGCGTTCAGTCTGTCGGCGGCGCTGCCGGCCTCGGCGCAACAGGGCGTCAAGATCGGAATTCTCAACGATCAGTCCGGCGTCTATGCCGACTACGGCGGCAAGTGGTCTTTTGAAGCTGCGAAAATGGCTGTCGAGGATTTCGGCGGTACCGTCCTCGGGCAGAAGATCGAAGTGATCTCCGCCGATCACCAGAACAAGCCGGACCTTGGCGTCAGCATTGCGCGCCGCTGGTACGAAGTCGAAAACGTCGACATGATCACCGAACTGACCACGTCGTCGGTCGCGCTCGCGGTCCACGATCTCTCCAGGCAGATGAAAAAGATCGATATCGTGGTCGGCGCGGCGACGTCGCGCCTGAGCGGCGATGCGTGTCAGCCCTATGGTTTCCATTGGGCTTATGACACCCGTGCGCTTGCATACGGCACCGGCGGAGCGCTGGTGAAGGCCGGTGGCGATTCCTGGTTCTTCATGACGGCCGACTATGCGTTCGGCCATGCGCTCGAGAAGGACACCGGCGACTTCGTGACGCAGCAGGGCGGCAAGGTGGTCGGCGCGGTTCGCATTCCGTTGAATACCGCGGATTTCTCCTCATTCCTGCTGCAGGCGCAAAGCTCGAAGGCAAAGATCATCGGTCTCGCCAACGCCGGCCTCGACACGACGAACTCGATCAAACAGGCAGCGGAGTTCGGCATCGTCAAGGGCGGCCAGAAACTTGCCGGTCTTCTTCTGACGGCGGCGGAAGTTCATGGTCTCGGTCTCGAAGCCGCGCAGGGTCTCGTGCTGACCGAAGGCTTTTACTGGGATGTCAATGACAGGTCACGCAATCTCGGCGAGCGCTTCTTCAAGCGCACTGGCCGGATGCCGAACATGATCCAGGCCGGGACCTACTCTGCGACCTTGCAGTACCTGAAGGCCGTCAAGGCCGCAGGCACCAAGGACACCGAGGCGGTGGCCAAGAAGCTGAAGGAACTGCCAGTCGACGACGATTTCGCGCAGAACGGCAAGGTGCTCGAAAACGGCCGCATGGTTCACGACCTCTATCTGTTCGAGGTCAAGAAG
>JAGVII010000125.1 GCA_020056155.1 Afipia sp. | reverse complement strand
GGCCGATGTCGGGACGGCCGAATATCTGCCAGATAGTGCCGACCACATTCCATGGAATGAGCAACGGCAACGCGAGAATGACGAGGCACGCCGCGACGCGCCAGCCTTCGCGTGGCATCGACAGCGCGACCAGAATGCCGAGCGGCACTTCGATGGCGAGAATGATCGCGGAGAACAGCAGATTGCGCCCGAGCGAAGCCAGAAACCGGTCGCCGAGATCGGTCGAGGGATCGAGCAGTTCCTTGAACCAGCCGACACCATTCCAGAAAAACTGATTGTTTCCGAACGTGTCCTGCACCGAATAGTTGACGACCGTCATCAGCGGCAGGATCGCGGAAAACGCCACGATCAGGAAAACCGGAAGAACCAGGAACCAGGCCTTGTTGTTGATCGTCTTGTCCATCAGGCGCGCCCCTCGACCAGCAGGCTATCGGCATAGACGTGAATGTGAGCGGGATCGAACACGAGCCCGGCCGTGTTGTCAGGAATGGAGAAATCGTTCGGCACGCGCGCGTTGAATTTTGCGTCGCCAATGCGCACGCGCGCGAACCTCACGCGGCCGAGATCGTCGATCCGTTCGATCTGGGCCGATAGCAGACCGGGCGCAGGTGCTGTGACGTGAACGAATTCCGGCCGCACGCCGATTTCGATTTTCGCGCCGACCGGCAGGCTGTCATAGGTCCGGTTCAATCCGATGACGTGGCCGCCGACAATGGTCTCGCGGCCCTTCACCTGCGCCGGCACAATGTTCATGCCGGGCGAGCCGATGAAATAGCCGACGAAGGTATGCGCAGGCCTCGCGAACAGTTCTTCCGGCGTTCCGCTCTGCACCACACTGCCATCGTGCATCACCACAACCGTATCGGCGAAGGTCAATGCCTCGGTCTGGTCGTGGGTAACGTAGATCATGGTGAGGTCGAGCGCCTGATGCAGCGCCTTCAGCTTGGAGCGCAGCTCCCACTTCAGATGGGGATCGATCACCGTCAGCGGCTCATCGAACAGCACTGCCGCGACGTCCGAACGCACGAGGCCGCGCCCTAGCGAGATCTTCTGTTTGGCGTCGGCGGAAAGCCGTGTCGCCTTGCGGTCGAGGTAAGGCGTGAGATCAAGCAGCTTCGCTATTTCTGCGACGCGCGCATCGATCACGTTGCGCGGCTGGCCACGGTTTTTGAGCGGGAACGCGAGATTTTCGCCCACCGTCATGGTGTCGTAAATCACCGGGAACTGGAACACCTGCGCGATGTTGCGTTCGCGCGTGGTCGAGCGCGTGATGTCGGTACCATCAAACAGCACCTTGCCGTGCGACGGTGTGACAATGCCGGAAATGATATTCAGCAGCGTGGTCTTGCCACAGCCAGACGGGCCGAGCAGCGCGTACGCGCCGCCCTGCCGCCACGTCATGGTCATCGGCTTGAGCGCATAAGAGGCCCGGTCGGCAGCGTCGCCGCCGTAGGAGTGCGCCAGATCCACAAGATCGATGCGAGCCATGCTATGATGCCCTCACCGTGCGGCCGGCGCGGCGACAAGCCGGCCGGTTTGATCGAAGATAAAGAGATCGTTCGGGTCGAGCACGGCATCGAGCTCCTGGCCCGGCAGGAATTCGTGAATACCCGGCAGCACCGCGACCCAGTTGTAGCCCTCGCGCTTGAGATGCACGAAGCTCTCGGAGCCCGTGATCTCGGTTACGCTGACCGTGGTAACGAACGCATGCCGGCCGGAAGACGCGCCCGCGACGTCGAGTTGGTGCGCGCGGAAACCGACCTTGTAAGCGCCGTCCCTGAGGCCTTCATACAGCCCCGCCACCGAGGCACGCTCGCCGCCGGAATAGAAGATCGATCCGTTTTTCTTTTCGATTTCGACGGTGTTGAGCGGCGGATCGGAAAACACCTCCGCCACTTCGACAGTGTCAGGACGCCGATAGACTTGCGGCGTGGCGCCGACCTGCAATGCCCGCCCCTCACCCATGCAAACCGTGCTGCCGCCGAGCAGCAAGGCTTCGGAGGGCTCGGTGGTGGCATAGACGAAGATCGCGCCGGATTCTTCAAAGATGCGCGGCAGTTCGGTGCGCAATTCCTCCCGCAACTTGTAGTCGAGATTGGCAAGCGGCTCGTCGAGCAATACAAGGTCCGCGCCCTTGACCAGCGCACGCGCGATCGCCGTACGCTGCTGCTGACCGCCTGAAAGTTGCAACGGCGTCCGGTTGAGATAGGGCTCCAGCTTCAGCAGTTTCGCTGCATCGCGCACGCGGGTTTCGATTTCGGCGCGCGCGACGCCCTGCACCCGCAGCGGCGAGGCGATGTTCTCGTAGACCGACAGCGTCGGGTAGTTGATGAACTGCTGATAGACCATCGCCACCGAGCGCTTGCGCACATCGAAACCGGTGACGTCCTTGCCGTCGACAATGATGCGGCCGGAGGTCGGCTTGTCGAGCCCGGCCAGCAGCCGCATGATGGAGGTCTTGCCGGACAACGTCGGCCCGAGCAGGACGCTCAGAGTTCCGCGCTCAAGCGTCAGCGACACGTCTCGAATCCAGGGAACGCCGTTAACCTCGCGCGAAACCTGGTCGAGGGTGACGCTCATGCGTGGCCTCCGGCTGCCTTCAGCGGCGTATCGAAGCCGCTGCGATGCGTGGCGATCCAGTCGTCGAGCGCCTTCACTTCACTCGCCGAGAGACGCAGGCCCAGCTTGGACCGTCGCCAGACAATATCCTCGGCGGTACGCGCGAACTCGTGCGCAATCAGGTAGCGAACTTCGCGTTCGGTCAGTGTGTCGCCGAACAGTTGTCCGAGGCCCGCAGCGGATGACGCCTTGTCGAGAACCTTGCTGGCCCGCGTACCATAGGCGTGCGCAAGCCGGAGCGCGAGAGCGCGCGACAGGAACGAATTGTCGCGGATCAGTTCGTCAGCCAGCGCCGGGATCGCCGAGACGTCGAGATCGCCGCCGGGCAACGGCGTGGTGCCGGTCCAGCCTGCGGGCTTGGCTTTTCCGGGCAGATATTGTTCCAGACGTTCCAGCGCTTCTTCTGACAGGCGGCGGTAGGTCGTGATCTTGCCGCCGAAGATCGACAGCAGCGGTAGCCCGTCCGGCGCGTCAAACTCGAAGACGTAATCCCGCGTCGCCGCCTTGGCTTCGCTGGCACCGTCGTCATAAAGCGGACGCACGCCGGCATAGGCCCACACCACGTCCTCGGGCTTCACGGATCTGGCGAGATAGTCGTTCACCGACTGGCACAAATAGGCGATTTCCTCCGCCGAGGCCTTCACCTTGGACGGATCGCCCTCGTAATCGCGATCGGTGGTGCCGATCAGGGTAAAGTCGTTCTGGAATGGAATCACGAAGACCACGCGACCGTCGCCGTTCTGGAACGTGTAGGCGCGATCATGGTCGTAAAGACGCGGCACCACGATGTGCGAGCCCTGCACCAGACGCACCTTGGCCTTGGCGTTGATTCCGGCGCGCCTGTTCAGCACATCCTCAACCCACGGGCCGCCCGCGTTGACCAGCGCCCGCGCCTGAATGCTGCTTTTCGCACCGGTGACGGTGTCCTCGAGCACAACCTGCCAGCAATCGCCCTGACGCCTCGCCTCGACAGCGCGGGTCCGCGTGCGGATCACTGCGCCGCGATCCGCTGCGTCGCGCGCGTTAAGCACGACGAGACGTGCATCGTCGACGAAGCAGTCCGAATACTCAAAACCCTTGGTGAAGCGGCCCGGCGCCAGTGGCTGGCCGACCGGATCGCGGCTGAGATCGACCGTGCGCGTGGCCGGAAGCAACCGTCGCCCGCCAAGATAATCGTAAATGAAAAGGCCGAGCCGCAGCAGCCAGGCTGGCCGCAGCCCCGCATGATGCGGCAACACGAAACGCAGCGGACGGATGATATGCGGAGCGATCTGCCAAAGCACTTCCCGCTCGAGCAGCGCCTCGCGGACGAGACGGAACTCGTAATATTCGAGATAGCGCAAACCGCCATGGATCAGTTTGCTCGACCACGACGAGGTGCCGCTGGCGAGATCGTTCATTTCGCAAAGGAAAACGGAGTTGCCGCGGCCCACGGCGTCGCGGGCAATGCCGCAGCCGTTGATCCCGCCGCCAATGATTGCGAGGTCGAAAACCTGTCCCACCGCGTCTCCCCGGCGCTCGCTATTTTCACTTATAGCGATTTCGCTTTCGATTATGATTAAATCAAAACCATAAACGAAAGCAAGCGGCGTGGTGAATTTGCGGGCAATCACCTCAGCGATCGCAAAAAGACGCCTTATATCAAATATTTATACTGTTGATAGCTCAAGCGCCTCACGTGAAGCCGCCGCGCAGTCCGGTCCAACCTGAAATCAATGCGGGTCTTGCCTTCTCGCGGGGGCGAGCCGTCAGGCCACGTCGGCGGGCTTGTCCGGCATCGCGGCGATCACCTCGATGCCGCGGCTGTTGCAGATGGCCTGAAGCCCGGCCGGCAACGGCAGGTCGGTGACGAATGTATGGATCTGACTCAGATGCGCGATCCGCACCGGCGCGTTGCGGCTCAGCTTGGTGCTGTCGGCCACCAGCATCACGCTGCGCGCATTGGCGATGATGGCCTGCGCGGCCTGCACTTCGCGGTAGTCGAAGTCGAGCAACGCGCCCTCCTCGTCGATCGCAGATGCGCCGATGATGGCGTAGTCGACCTTGAACTGCGTGATGAGGTTATTCGCGGTCGAGCCGATCACCGCACCGTCCGCGCGCCGCACCGTGCCGCCGGCCACGATGACCTCGATACGGGGATGCCGATACAACAACATCGCAACGTTGAGATTATTGGTGATGACCAGCAGATCCTCATGCGTCGCCGTCAGGGCGCTCGCGACTTCTTCCGTCGTGGTGCCGATATTGATGAACAGCGAGCAGCCGTTGGGAATTTGCGCGGCCGCCGCGATGCCGATGGCCTTTTTTTCCTCCGCCGCGACGAACCGGCGGGCTTCGTAAGCGAGGTTTTCCACGCCCGAAGCGATAATGGCGCCGCCGTGAACCCGCGTCATCGAGCGGCGGTCGCACAGATCGTTCAGATCCTTGCGGATGGTCTGGGCCGAGACTTCAAAGCGCCGCGCCAGATCCTCCACCGTCACCCGCCCGGAGGCGCGCGCGATGTTCAGAATGTCGGACTGGCGGTTGGAAAGCTCGGTCATTCAGCACCTTAACCCGTATGAGCCAATGGTGCTGCTGTTGCCGCGTCGGGTCAACTCGACATTTCACCGGCATCTGCGCGTGGTTAAAACTGCCCGGACCAGCCGCGTCTACACCGCCATCTTCCGATGCCGGATCGGCGAGCCGAAGGTCAGGCTCGCCGCCGCATCGATGATGGTGTTGGTATCGAGACCGTAGTGGCCGTAGAGATCGCCGATGGTGCCGGTCTGGCCGAATTTCTCGACGCCAAGCGCTTCGACGCGATGGCCGTGGACACTCCCGAGCCATGCCAGCGTTGCCGGATGTCCGTCGATCACCGTGATTAATCCGCAATCGCGCGCCAAAGGCGCAAGCAACCGCTCGATATGGCTTGGCTCGCGCGGGCCGCCGCTGCGGCGAAGCTTTCGCGACGCCGTCCAGCCCGCATGCAAACGATCAGCGGACGTAATCGCAAGCAGGCCGATGTCCCGGCGCGACTCGCCGAGCAATCCGGTCGCCTCGATGGCTTCGGGCGCGACCGCACCGGTATAGGCAATCACCAGTTCAGCGTTCGGACCCGGCTTGCGCAGCCAGTACGCGCCCGCCGCGATGTCGCGTTCCAGTTCAGGTGTCATCGTGCGTTGAGGCTGGTCCAGCGTCCGCGTCGACAGCCGCAGATAAACCGATCCGCCGTCGTCGTCGCGCTGCATGTGATCGAAACCCCAGCGCATGATCACCGCGAGTTCGTCCACGAAGGCAGGCTCGAATGACGAAAGCCCATCCTGCGCCAGGCCGATCAGAGGCGTTGCGATCGATTGGTGCGCGCCGCCCTCCGGCGCCAGGGTGATGCCGGACGGCGTTGCAGCCACCATGAACCGGGCATCCTGATAGCAGGCGTAATTGAGCGCATCGAGGCCGCGCTCGATGAAAGGATCGTACAATGTGCCCACCGGCAGCAGACGCTCGCCGTTGATGGCATGCGACAGGCCCAACGCGGAAAGCATGATGAACAGATTCATCTCCGCTATGCCAAGCTCCATGTGCTGGCCCTTCGGCGAATAATCCCATGCGAAGGTCGATGGGATCTTCTCCTTGCGAAACAGGTCGGCCTTCTCCGCCATGGCAAACAGTCCACGGCGATTGACCCACGCGCCGAGATTGGTCGAGACCGTCACATCGGGCGATGTGGTAACGATGCGCTCGGCCAGTTTGGTGTCGCTGCGCGCCAGTTCATTCAGAACGAGTCCGAAGCCCTGTTGCGTGGCCATACGCGGCGTCAGTGTCACGTCGAGGCGCGCCGGCACGTCGATCTTCGGTGCATCGAGCCGCCGCGAACCGTCGCGCGCGAACGCCACGTTCTTCAGGAATTTTTCGATGCGCGCATGATCGAGCGGCAATCCCTCCAGCCGGTCCCATTCGTGGCCGGGACGGATGTTCTGCGCCGCACGAAAGGTTTCCATCTGCGCCACGGTCATAAGTCCGGCGTGATTGTCCTTGTGACCCTGAAACGGCAGGCCGACGCCCTTGATGGTGTAGGCAATGAAACACACCGGCCGGTCGTGCTCGATCGCCTCGAACGCCTCCAGCATACTTGCAATGTCGTGACCGCCGAGATTGGACATCAGGGCCAGCAGTTCATCGTCGCTGCGCTTCTCGATCAGCTTCGTCACCGCGCCCTGATCGCCGATGTCATCGAGCAGATGCTTGCGGAACGCCGCGCCACCCTGAAAGCATAGCGCCGCGTACATCTGGTTCGGACAATTGTCGATCCACTTGCGCAGCGCCTCCCCGCCGGGCTCCGCGAAGGCGGCCTGCATCAGCTTGCCGTACTTCACGATCACCACATCCCAGCCGAAATTGCGGAACATGGTCTCGAGCTTCTCCCACAGTCCCTCGCGGATCACCGCGTCGAGACTCTGGCGGTTGTAGTCGATGATCCACCAGGTATTGCGCAGGCCCTGCTTCCAGCCTTCCAGCAGCGCCTCAAAAATATTGCCTTCATCGAGTTCGGCGTCGCCGACCAGCGCGATCATGCGCCCTTCCGGGCGGTCCTTCATCCAGCCATGCGCCTTGACGTAGTCCTGCACCAGCGAGGAGAACAGCGTCTGCGCCACGCCGAGACCGACCGAACCGGTGGAGAAATCGACATCGTCGGTGTCCTTGGTGCGCGAGGGATAGGACTGCGCGCCCTTGAAGCCGCGGAAATTTTCCAGCTTGTCGC
>JAGVII010000310.1 GCA_020056155.1 Afipia sp. | reverse complement strand
GGCGACAGCAGCGACGAGGCCACACCGACCGCGCGGCTGGCGTCGTTGACGTGCACGACCGGGCCGCGCCTGTAGGCGGGATCGATTTTCACGGCGGTGTGCACGCGGCTGGTGGTCGCGCCGCCGATCAGCAGCGGCATGTCGAGGCCCTGGCGCTCGAGTTCGGAGGCCATGAACACCATTTCATCGAGCGACGGCGTGATCAGGCCTGAAAGACCGATGATATCGGCGTTCTCGGCCTTCGCGGTCTCGATGATCTTGGCGGCGGGGACCATGACGCCGAGATCGACCACCTCGAAGTTGTTGCACTGAAGCACGATGCCGACAATGTTCTTGCCGATGTCGTGGACGTCGCCCTTCACGGTGGCGAGCACGATCTTGCCGGCGGAGTTGCGTCCGTCTCCGGCAATACCGGCGGCGAGGTTGCGCGCTTTCTCCTCCTCCATGAACGGCATCAGGTAGGCGACCGCCTGCTTCATCACGCGGGCGGACTTCACCACCTGCGGCAGGAACATCTTGCCCGCGCCGAACAGATCGCCGACGACGTTCATGCCGTCCATCAGCGGGCCTTCGATCACGTGCAGCGGCCGCTCCACCGTCAGGCGGGCGGCTTCGGTGTCGGCGTCGATATATTCGGTGATGCCGTTGACCAGCGCATGGCTGAGGCGCTTTTCCACCGGCCATTCGCGCCAGGCGAGATCCTGCTCCCTGGTCTGCTTTTCCTGGCCGCGGAATTTTTCCGCAAGCTCAAGCAGGCGTTCCGATGCGCCGGGATCGCGATTGAGGATGGTGTCTTCGCAGACCTGACGCAGTTCGGGATCGATGTCGTCATAGATCACCATCTGCCCGGCGTTGACGATGCCCATGTCCATGCCGGCCTTGATAGCGTGATACAGGAACACCGAATGCATCGCCTCGCGCACCGGCTCGTTGCCGCGGAACGAGAACGACAGGTTGGAAACACCGCCGGAGATATGCGCATGCGGCAGGTTCTGGCGAATCCAGCGCGTGGCCTCGATGAAATCGACGCCGTAGTTGTTGTGTTCTTCGAGGCCGGTGGCGATGGCGAAGATGTTCGGATCGAAAATGATATCCTGCGGCGGGAAATCGAGTTTCTCCACCAGCAGGTCGTAGGCGCGTTTGCAGATCTCGATCTTGCGCTCGAACGTATCGGCCTGTCCGACTTCGTCGAAGGCCATCACCACCACGGCGGCGCCGTGACGGCGCGCGATGGCGGCTTCGTGCAGAAACTTCTCCTCGCCTTCCTTCATGGAAATCGAGTTGACGATGGGCTTGCCCTGAACGCATTTCAGGCCGGCCTCGATCACGTCGAATTTCGAGGAGTCGATCATCACCGGCACGCGGGCGATGTCCGGCTCGGAAGCGACCAGATTGAGGAAGTCGATCATCGCCTGCTTGGAGTCGAGCAGGCCTTCGTCCATGTTGACGTCGATGACCTGCGCGCCGTTCTCGACCTGATCGCGGGCGACCTGAAGGGCTGCGGTATAATCGCCGTTCTTGATCAGCTTGCGGAAGCGGGCCGATCCGGTGACGTTGGTTCGCTCGCCGACATTGACGAACGGAATGTCGGACGTGAGATTGAACGGCTCGAGGCCTGACAGCCGCAGCAGCGGCGGAATCTCGGGTACGATGCGCGGTTTGTGCGGCGCGCAGGCTTCGGCGATGGCTCTGATGTGATCCGGCGTGGTGCCGCAGCAGCCGCCGACCACGTTGACCAGCCCGGCCTGCGCGAATTCGCCGACCAGCCGCGCCATGTAGTCCGGGCTCTCGTCGTACTGGCCGAACTCGTTCGGCAAGCCGGCGTTCGGATAGGCGCAGACCAGCGCATCGGCGACGCGGCCGATATCGGCGACATGCGCGCGCAGATCTTCCGCGCCGAGCGCGCAGTTGAAGCCGATGGTGATGGGATTGGCGTGCTGCACCGAATACCAGAACGCTTCCGGCAACTGGCCGGAGAGCAGACGTCCCGACTTGTCGGTGATGGTGCCGGAGATCATCACCGGCACATGGATGCCGCGCGCCTCGGAGATCTCGGCGATGGCGTAGAGCGCTGCCTTGGCGTTCAGGGTGTCGAAGATGGTCTCGACCAGCAGCAGGTCAGCGCCGCCGTCCAGAAGTCCGTTGATCTGTTCGCTGTAGGCGATGCGCAGGTCATCGAACGTCACGGCGCGGAAGCCGGGATTGCCGACGTCCGGCGAGATCGAGGCGGTGCGGTTGGTCGGGCCGAGCGCGCCTGCGACGAAGCGCGGCTTGCCGTCCTTCGCGGTAGCGCGGTTGGCGGCGTTGCGCGCCAGCCGCGCGCCCTCGAGGTTCATCTCGTAGGCGATGGTGGTGAGATCGTAGTCCGCCTGCGCGATCGAGGTCGAGGAGAAGGTGTTGGTCGCGACAATGTCCGCGCCCGCGTCGAGATAGGCGAAGTGAATGTCCTCGATCGCCTGCGGCTGGGTGAGAATCAGCAGGTCGTTGTTGCCGCGCAGGTCGCGGTGGAAATCCTTGAAGCGTTCGCCGCGGAAGGCGGCTTCATCGAACTGAAGGCCCTGGATCATGGTGCCCATGGCACCGTCCAGCACGAGAATGCGTTCGCGGGCGAGCGCGCGGAATTGTTCTGCCACTGGCGATGTTTTGTTGGTCATGGGATCACGCAGCTTTCTGCGCACCGTTGGGGCGAATTCCCAGAAGGTGGCTGATGGCGAACACAAGATCCGCACGGTTCATCGTATAGAAATGAAAATTCTCGACGCCATGCTTGGCGAGCTTCTGCACCTGCCCTGCGGCGACGGTCGCGGCCACAAGGCGGCGCGTGTCGGCATCGTCGTCGAGGCCTTCGAATTTCGCCGACAGCCATTCCGGCATGGACGCGCCGGCGCGCTTGGCGAAATTGGAAGCCATCTTGAAGTTCTGCACCGGCAGGATTCCGGGAACGATGGGAATCGTGATTCCTGCGGCGCGGACGCGGTCGAGATAACGGAAATAAAGATCGTTATCGAAAAAGAACTGCGTGATGGCGCGGGTCGCCCCGGCATCGACCTTGGCTTTCAGCGCATCGATGTCGGCATCGAGGGTGGCGCTCTCCGGATGCTTTTCCGGATAGGCCGAAACGCTGACTTCCATGTCGGGATGATGGTGCTTGATGGCCGCCACGAGATCGGCGGAGCTTTGGTAGCCTTCAGGATGCGCGGTGTAGGCATTGCCGATACCGCTTGATGGATCGCCGCGCAGCGCCACGATGTGACGCACGCCGACTTCATGATAGCGCGCGACCACGTCATCGATGTCCGCCTTGGTGGCGTCGACGCAGGTCAGATGCGCGGCCGGTGTGAGTTTGGTCTCGGAGAGAATGCGCGTGATGGTGGAGTGCGTGCGTTCGCGGGTCGAGCCGCCAGCGCCGTACGTCACCGACACGAAGTTCGGCGTTAGCGGCGCTAGCCGGTTGATGACCTCCCAGAGATTGCGCTCCATTTCTTCTGTCTTCGGCGGGAAGAACTCGAAGGAAATCGCTGGACGCTTTTGCCCCTGCGATCCGGCCGGCGCGGTTGCTTCGCTCGTCACGCTTCTCAACTCCACATCTTGATGGCGGTGCGCGGGCCGGAACGGGCTGCTGCCTCCGCGGCGCGGCGCGCCTTCATTCGGCCCTTTGGGCCAGACTTCGTCACCGTTTCGCCTTTACGGGCTAAAATAAGCGAAAGGCGGCGTTTCCGACAGCCCATCCAAAGGTGGTTTGGTGTGGGAATTTGCCCAATTTACTCGTTTAATCCGAACTGACATGGCATGAAAATGGGTCGAAAGTTGTAAAAATTACAAAATACCGCGCTAAATTCGACGATAAACCGGAAATATTGACCAGAATCGGCAATTTCTAGTGGGCAGAAAATCTACATAGTAGTACATATGTCACATATCTGCCCACCGAGATTTGACGGCCCGGCTGGGTGGCATGCGCGCCAGCGGTTTGACGGGTGCCCGCGAGTCACTAGCTTGGGCCGCATGACCCCGCTTTCGATCCTCGACCTTTCGGTCGTCACCACCGGCACCAGG
>JAGVII010000122.1 GCA_020056155.1 Afipia sp. | reverse complement strand
GCGGCCGCCCCGGTCAGGGCCGAGACAAAGATCGACGAGCTTCGCGATGGAGGCTTTACGTCCTGAGATGATTGTTCCGCCGCGGGAGACGGCTCCGCATGGTCCGACGCAGGGGCCTCGGGCTCAGGCGAATCGGAGGCCGCGGGATCGGATTCTGGCGCGCTGTCGGAAACGTCCGAGGCAGTCAGTTCGATGGTCGGCGGAGGCCGCCTGGCGGCATCACCGCCGGGCGGAATGCCGCCTTTATCCTGCTTGTCGTCGTCCATCGGGAACTCACTCCTGTCGCATCGAGACGAACTCTAGCAGATTCTGCGAACGCCGCTCATGCCTGGGCGCATAAAGTGATCTGACCGGCAACACATTACCTCGGCGGCGCTTTGAGCGTCCTGTCGACCATATCGAATATCGCGCTCTCGTCCGGCGTGCGCGCCGCAGCCACCTGCATCGCCCCTGCCTCGCGCAGGACGCCCGCCACTGCTTCGGAGATGCAGCATTGCGGCAAGGCCAAGGCAGTAATCTCCACGCCATCCGTCCGCGCCGCTTCGACATAGGCGCGCGCGCTGCGGCGGGAATAATGCAGCACCGCCTCGACGCTGCCGGCGCGAAACGCATCGCTGACCGCACTGGAAAAACCTGTCACCGGAATCATCCGGTAGGCCGTGCGGGTCACCACCGTGAAGCCGCGCGCACCCAGTTCTTCGCCGAGATTCCGCGCCAGATCGGCGCCTGCGAGATAGCATAGCGTCGCTTTCTTCTTCAGTTTGCCTGCGGCCGCGCTTTCGACAACCCGGTCGCGCAACGATACGGCATCGCCGTCCGCAATCGTGATGTTGGTAAAACCTGCGTCTCGCGCGACCTGCGCCGTATGTCCACCCACCGCGAACACCGGCAGGAGAACCAGCCGCGAAAGGGCCGCATGATGTTCGATGGCGCGGACCGCGTTGGCGCTGCTCAGTATGACTGCGTCATACGCAATATCGTCATCGTCATCCAACATGGCCGCCTCGAGCCGCAGCATCGGCGACAACAGCACGTCGTACCCCCGCGCCCGCAGGGCCGCAGCGGTTTTCTCGTTGTCGGGCGCCGGACGTGTCACAAGAATGGCCATTTATGAAGCTCCACGCATCTCAAGCAAGGATAGCCCGCCTGACGATTTCACGTTATGAACCCCTTCAATGACACCTAGTGGTCCGATTCTAACATTCGCATCCCGCTTCGGCGGGCATTCCTGCGAATGTTAGAATCGACGGACCACTAGCAAGTATATATTTTCTAGTGGAGTTATGGATTTGACATTCGCTTTGCGAACTCGCTGTTCGTTGGGCAGCGAATGTCAAATCCACTCCACTAGTTGGCGGATGCGCGCCGGACCAAGGGAAACGCCGTATCGGCGGCGAACGCAAGGACTGAAATTGGCAAGCAAACTGGTGCTGGGAATCGAGACCACCTGCGATGAAACCGCCGCCGCCGTGGTCGAGCGGCAGCGCGACGGCTCGGGGCGGATTCTCTCCAACATCGTACGATCGCAGATCGACGAGCATGCGCCGTTCGGCGGCGTCGTGCCCGAGATCGCGGCGCGTGCCCATGTCGACCTGCTCGACGGCATTGTCCGTACCGCGATGAAGGAGGCCGGGCTCAAGTTCGGCGATCTCAGCGGCGTTGCGGCGGCGGCCGGTCCGGGACTGATCGGCGGCGTCATCGTCGGCCTCACCACGGCGAAGGCCATCGCGATGGTGCACGACACACCGCTGATCGCGGTCAATCATCTGGAAGCGCACGCACTGACGCCGCGCCTTACCGTGGCACTCGCGTTTCCCTACTGCCTGTTCCTCGCGTCGGGCGGCCACACCCAGATCGTAGCCGTGCTCGGTGTCGGAAAATATGTGCGGCTCGGCACCACCCTCGACGATGCCATGGGCGAGGCGTTCGACAAGGTCGCGAAGATGCTGGACCTGCCCTACCCCGGCGGCCCGCAGGTCGAGCGCGCAGCCGCGCACGGCAATCCCGAACGCTTCGTGTTTCCGCGTCCGATGATGGGGAGGCCCGATGCGAATTTCTCGCTGTCCGGATTGAAGACGGCGGTGCGCAATGAAGCCTCGCGCCTGATGCCGTTCGAACCGCAGGACGTCGCCGATCTCTGTGCGGGATTTCAGGCCGCGGTGCTGGATCTCACGGCAGACCGGATCAGCGTCGGGCTGCGGCTGTTTCAGGAAAAGTTCGGCCCGCCCCGCGCGCTCGTCGCCGCCGGCGGCGTCGCCTCCAATCTCGCGATTCGCGGCGCCTTGCAGGACATCGCGGGGCGCGCGCAGACCATGCTGATTATTCCGCCGCCGGCGCTCTGCACCGACAACGGCGCGATGATCGCATGGGCCGGCGCGGAACGCCTCGCGCTGAGAATGGTGGACGACATGGAGACCGCGCCGCGCGCGCGCTGGCGGCTCGATGAAACCGCGTCGACGCCGGTGAAGTTCGCGAATACGCGTGCCCGACACTGACATGACGGCTCATCAAACCATTTCGATTGTCGGCGCAGGCGCATGGGGCACGGCGCTCGCCAATGCCGCAGCACGTGCCGGACGCAATGTCGTTCTTTATGCACGTGACAGCGCCGCTGCGGAGCAGATTGGGCAGACACGGGAGAACCCGAAACTGCCCGGTATCCAGCTTGCGAAGGCCATCGCCGTCACCAGCGACCTCACTCAGGCCGGCAAGGCCGATGCCGTGCTGCTGGTCACGCCCGCGCAGAGTCTGCGGGAGGCGGCAACCGCACTTGCGCCGCATCTTGCACCGGGCACGCCCGTCGTCGTCTGCGCCAAGGGCATCGAGCGCGGCACGCATCGGTTCATGACGCAGATTGTCACGGAGGTCGCGCCGCACGTTGTGCCCGCGATTCTGTCGGGGCCGAGTTTTGATGTCGACGTTGCGCGCGGCCTGCCCACTGCCGTTACGCTCGCGACCAACGATGAAACGCTCGCGAAAGCGCTGGTGCATGCACTGGGCTCAGCGACGTTCCGCCCTTATCATTCGACCGACGTGCGCGGCGTCGAGATCGGCGGCGCGGCCAAGAACGTGCTGGCGATTGCGGCAGGCATCGTCGCGGGCCGAAAACTCGGCGCCTCGGCGCTGGCGGCGCTGACCACGCGCGGCTTCGCGGAACTGATGCGGCTCGGTCTCGCCTGCGGCGCAAAGGCGGAGACCATCGCCGGATTGTCGGGCCTTGGAGATCTGCTGCTGTCCTGCTCGAGTCCGCAGTCGCGTAACTTTTCCCATGGCATTGCGCTCGGGAAGGGCGAAGCGCCGGCGCGCGGCAAGCTCGTCGAAGGCGAATTCACCGCCCCGGTGCTGATTGAACTCGCCGCGGAAAAGAATATTGAAATGCCGGTGGCCAGTGCGGTGGCGGCAATTCTGCGCGGCGCATTGACCATCGATGAGGCGATCGAGACGCTGCTGACGCGACCGTTCCGGGCCGAAGGATAAGGGAAACGGCAATGGCATACTGGCTTGTTAAATCCGAACCCGCCACCTGGTCGTGGGAGCAGCAGGTCGCCAAAGGTGCCAGGGGCGAGCCGTGGACCGGCGTGCGCAACCACACCGCCAAGCTCAACATGATGAAGATGAAAAAGGGCGATCGCGCCTTCTATTATCATTCCAACGAGGGCAAGGAGATCGTCGGCATCGTCGAGATCATCCGCGAGCACTATCCCGATCCGACCGACAAGACCGGCAAGTTCGTCTGCGTCGA
Source organism: Afipia sp. (assembly GCA_020056155.1). Classification (GTDB taxonomy): domain Bacteria; phylum Pseudomonadota; class Alphaproteobacteria; order Rhizobiales; family Xanthobacteraceae; genus Afipia. The sequence goes on along the minus strand of JAGVII010000122.1, from coordinate 1,451 downwards.
CATCAAGGCCGACAAGCCGCTGAAAAAGCCGGTCACGCTTGAGACCATCAAGGCCGAAGCCAGGCTCGCCGGGATGGACCTGGTGAAATACTCGCGGCTGTCCGTGCAGTCCGTCACCGCGGATGAATGGAAGCTTGTCTGCAAGCTGGGCGGAGTGTGAACGCGCCTGTCATCGCCGACAAGGACGCGTTCATCCGCGCCAACACCCGGCTGCGCGCGGTGCCGCTGACGCCGGAAATTTCGCTGTTCGTGGCCGACGAGGCCGTGCCGCTGTGGCACAAGACCGAAGAGGAAATCGGAGAGGCCGGATTGCCGCCGCCGTTCTGGGCCTTTGCCTGGGCCGGAGGTCAGGCGCTCGCGCGTCATGTTCTCGACAACGCATCTTTGGTGCGCGGCAAGACGGTGCTCGATCTCGCCAGCGGATCGGGCCTCGTCGGCATCGCCGCCATGAAGGCCGGTGCGGCTTCCGTCACCGTCGCGGATATCGATGCGTTTGCCTGTGCCGCCGCGGCATTGAATGCCGCGCAAAACGGCGTCACGCTGACGACATGCGACAGCGACTTGCTTGCTGGAGCACATCCGGGCCGGTGGGATATCATCCTGGCCGGCGATATTTTCTACGAACGCGACACCGCGGAGCGGGCGTTCGACTTTCTTCACGGCCACGCGGCACGCGGCGCCACGGTCCTGATCGGCGATCCGGGACGCAGTTACCTGCCCCGCGAGAAACTGCGCCGGCTCGCGGACTACAGCGTGCCGGTCACCCGCGACCTCGAAGACGCGGAAATCAAGCAAACCGCCGTATGGGGCTTGCTCCAGTCTGCCTAAATGCTGCTTCAAACCGTTGAACCGCGACGAAAAGTCCGGGTCCGACAAAAGTCCTAGTTGCTGTGGCTTGTCGCTCCTGTATGCAAAAGCGCATAATATAAAAAACAAGAAAAAGCCCGCGCGCATGTTGCGCCGCGGGCGATCTGCGTGGAGGGAGTGAGGAAATCATGTCCGACAAAATTTACGACGTATCCGCGGAATGGGCGAAGCGCGCCTTTATCGACGATGCCAAATACCGCGAGATGTACGCGCGTTCGGTCAATGACCCCAACGGCTTCTGGGCCGATGAAGCCTCCCGCCGTCTCGGCTGGATCAAGCCCTTCACCGAGGTCGAGAACGTCTCGTTCGCCCCCGGCAACATCTCGATCAAATGGTTCGAGGATGGCGTGCTGAATGCCGCATGGAACTGCATCGACCGCCATCTCGACACCCGCGGCGATCAGACCGCAATCATCTGGGAAGGCGACGATCCGTCCGAATCGAATAAGATCACCTATCGCGAACTGCATGACGAAGTCTGCAGGATGGCGAACATCCTGCGGCTGCGGAACGTCGCCAAGGGCGACCGCGTCACGATCTATCTGCCGATGATTCCGGAAGCGGCCTACGCGATGCTGGCCTGC
>JAGVII010000064.1 GCA_020056155.1 Afipia sp. | reverse complement strand
GGGGAAGAAGTTGATGATGCGGTCGAGCGCCTGGTTGGCGCTGTTGGCGTGCAGGGTCGACAGGCACAGGTGGCCGGTTTCGGCGAAGGCGATGGCGTATTCCATGGTGTCGCGGTCGCGGATTTCACCGATCAGGATGACGTCGGGCGCCTGGCGCAGGGTGTTCTTCAGCGCGGAAAACCAGTTGTCGGTGTCGATCCCGACCTCGCGCTGAGTGATGATGGATTTGCGGTGCTCGTGCACGTATTCGATCGGGTCTTCGACCGTGATGATGTGGCCGGCGTCGTTCTCGTTGCGGTAGCCGACCATCGCCGCGAGCGAAGTGGATTTACCGGTGCCGGTGCCGCCGACGAAGATCACCAGCCCGCGCTTGATCATGGCGACGTCGCGCAGAATCGGCGGCAGGTTGAGCTCTTCCATCTTCGGAATCTTGGTGTTGATCGTCCGCATCACCACGCCGACGCGGCCCTGCTGCACGAACACGTTGACGCGGAAGCGGCCGATCTCGGGCGGGCTGATCGCGAAGTTGGATTCGTTGCTCGCCTCGAAGTCGCGCCACTGCCGCTCGTTCATGATCGAGCGCGCGAGCTCGCTGGTGTGGGCGGGGGTGAGGCTCTGATTCGACACCGGCGTGATCTTGCCGTCGACCTTGATCGCGGGCGGAAAGCCGGCAGTGATGAAAAGGTCGGAGGCGTTCTTCGTCAGCATCAGGCGCAGCAGGTCGTGGACGGTTTTTTCGGCATTCATCGTTCAGCCCTCAACCTAAAAAGGAGTCTTTGTTCTGCGCTGCGTTGCGTGCCACGCCGGGGGCAATCATGTTGCGCTTGACCAGATCCTGCAGGCACTGGTCGAGCGTCTGCATGCCCAGGTTGCCGCCGGTCTGGATCGATGAATACATCTGCGCCACCTTGTTTTCGCGGATCAGGTTGCGGATGGCGGGGGTGCCGATCATGATTTCATGGGCGGCGACGCGGCCATTGCCGTCCTTGGTCTTCAGGAGCGTCTGCGAGATCACCGCGCGCAGCGATTCCGATAGCATCGAACGCACCATTTCCTTTTCCGCGGCGGGGAAGACGTCGACGATACGGTCGATGGTCTTGGCGGCGGACGAAGTGTGCAGGGTACCGAACACCAGGTGGCCGGTTTCGGCGGCGGTCAGCGCGAGGCGTATCGTCTCAAGATCGCGCAATTCGCCGACCAGGATGACGTCCGGGTCTTCGCGCAGCGCGCTGCGCAGGGCGTTGCTGAACGACAGCGTGTGCGGACCGACCTCGCGCTGGTTGATCAGGCATTTCTTGCTCTGATGCACGAATTCGATCGGGTCTTCGACCGTGAGGATGTGGGCATACTGGTTTTCGTTGACGTAGTCCATCATCGCCGCCAGCGTGGTCGACTTGCCCGAGCCGGTCGGTCCGGTCACCAGCACGATGCCGCGCGGCTGGTCGGAGATTTCCTTGAAGATGGGCGGGCAGTTGAGCTCTTCCAGCGTCAGCACCTTGGACGGAATGGTCCGGAACACCGCGCCGGCGCCGTACTGCTGGTTGAAGGCGTTGACACGGAAGCGCGCTAGCGAGGGAATCTCGAACGAGAAGTCGATTTCCAGCGTTTCCTCGTACACCTTGCGCTGGCTGTCGTTCATGATGTCGTACACCATGCGGTGCACGTCCTTGTGATCCATCGGCGGCAGATTGATGCGGCGGATATCGCCGTTGACCCGGATCATCGGCGGCAGGCCGGCCGACAGGTGCAAGTCCGACGCCTTGTTCTTGACGGCAAAAGCCAGCAGTTCTGAAATATCCACGCGCGCCTCGTTCAGTATTGGATGGGGTTTTGTCAGATAATTAGCGCTATGGATAACGGCCCGGAAATGCGCAAACTTGAGTCTTGCATGAGCGGGGCTGCCGCCGTGCCCTGTGAGCGTTTGTATGCCGTGCAGGCGCGGATTGCGCGCGCCGTGGCCGAAGCGGGGCGCGATGCGGCGGCGGTG
>JAGVII010000903.1 GCA_020056155.1 Afipia sp. | reverse complement strand
GACGTGATGTTCGAGACGCGCGCGCTGTCGCTGATCGCCGACGACAACGGCGTGCAGGGCGTGCGGGTGAAGCAGCGCGGCAAGACGCGCGACATCCGCGCCAGGGCCGTGATCCTCGCCAGTGGCGGCTTTCAGGCCAACGCCGAATGGCGCACGCGCTATCTCGGCCCGTCGTGGGATCTCGCCAAGGTGCGCGGCTCGCGGTTCAACACCGGCAGCGGCATTCAGATGGCGCTCGATATCGGCGCGCGGCCGACCGGCAACTGGTCCGGCTGTCACGCCGTCGGCTGGGACCGCAACGCGCCGGAACACGGCGACCTCGCGGTCGGCGACGGCTTCCAGAAGCATTCCTATCCATTCGGCATCATGGTCAACGCGACCGGCGAGCGCTTCGTCGACGAGGGCGCGGATTTCCGCAATTACACCTACGCCAAATACGGCCGCGTGATCCTGAACCAGCCCGGACAGTTTGCCTGGCAGATTTTCGATCAGAAGGTCGCGCATCTGTTGCGTGACGAGTACCGCATCCGGCAGGTGACGAAAGTTCAGGCCGATACGCTGGAGGAGTTGTCGAAGAAGCTCGACGACGTCGATCCGGCAGGATTCATGCGCACCGTGACGGACTGGAACAGCGCCGTGAAGACCGAAGTGCCGTTCAATCCGAATATCAAGGACGGCCGCGGCACCAACGGGCTCGCGGTGCCGAAAAGCAACTGGGCCAACACGCTCGACAAGCCGCCTTATCTCGCGTTTGCCGTGACCTGCGACATCACCTTCACCTTCGGCGGATTGAAGATCACGCAGGCCGGTGAAGTCGTCAGTCTCGATGAGGCGCCGATTCCGAATCTTTACGCTGCCGGCGAACTGGTCGGCGGACTGTTCTATTTCAACTATCCCGGCGGCACCGGATTGATGGCCGGCGCGGTGTTCGGGCGCATCGCGGGAGATTCAGCGGGCGCACAGGTCAAGGCTGCGAGAAAATAGAACACTCATTCTGCACAGGGGGAAATAATGAAAACAACATCGATTGTTACGACACTTCTGCTCACCGCCTCATTGGTGGCCTCGACGGCCGCGCGCGCCGCGGACGACACCATCAAGATCGGAATTCTCAACGATCAGGCCGGTCCCTTCGCCGACAATGGCGGGCGCGGCTCGGTTGCGGCAGCGCGGCTGGCCGCGGAGGATTTCGGCAATCAGGTTCTCGGCAAGAAGATCGAAATTATCAGCGCCGATCACCAGAACAAGCCGGACATCGCGTCCGCCACGGCCCGCAAATGGTTCGACAGTGAGGGTGTCGATGTGATTGCCGATGGCGCGGCGTCATCCGCGGGCTTTGCGATCCTCGAGATTGCCCGTCAGAAAAACAGGATCTTCCTTATCAGCGGGCCGGGCTCGTCGGACTTCACCGGCAAGGCCTGCTCGCCGTTCAGCTTTCATTTCAATTACGATACCTACGCGCTGTCGCGGATGACCAGTGAGGCCGTCACCAAGGCGGGCGGCACAAGCTGGTTCTTCATCTCGGCGGATTACGCCTTCGGTCATGCGCTTCAGCGCGACGCGACCAAATTCATCGAGGCCGCCGGCGGCAAGGTGATCGGCTCCGCCGCGCATCCGCTGGGAACGGCGGATTTTGCCTCATTCCTGCTGCAGGCCCAGGCGTCCAAGGCCAAGGTGGTCGGCCTGGCGACGTCCGGTGCGGACGTGCAGACCGCCATCAAGCAGGCAGGCGAGTTCGGCACAGTCGAACGGGGGCAAAGCCTCGCCGGGCTCCTTGTGTTCATCACCGACGTCAACGCGCTGGGGCTGAAGGTAACCCAAGGTCTGCAGGTCACGACCTCGTTCTACTGGGACATGAACGACAGCACGCGGGCGTGGTCGAAGCGCTATTTCGCGGCGATGGAAGGCCGCGTGCCGAGCATGGTTCAGGCTGGCGTCTACAGCGGCGTTCATCACTATCTCGCAGCGGTCAAGGCGGCCGGGACGAAAGATCCGACCGTCGTCGCGGCCAAGATGCGCGAGATGAAGGTCAACGACATGTACAACAAGGATGTCACGATCCGGCCCGACGGGCGCGTGCTGCACACGATGCACCTCGTGCAGGTCAAGAAGCCGGATGAGTCGAAGTACAAGTACGATTACTACAAGATCCTGACGTCGCAGCCCGGTGACCGCGTGTTTCGTCCGCTCAGCGAAGGCAACTGTCCGCTGGTCAAATCCTAAGACTAAAATCAATCCGGGCATGATGCTGTCGTGCCCGGATGTTGAAGCAGGAGTTAGGTATGTCGGGTGCTATCGGCTTTGTCGGCCTCGGAGTGATGGGGGAACCGATCTGCCGCAATCTTCTCCGCAAAAGTGCCAAGCCGCTTGTGATCTATGACCTCGCGCCGGAGCCGCTGGCGCGGCTCGGCGAGGAGGGTGCTGCGATTGCCACCTCGGTCGCCGACGCCGTGTCGCGCTGCGATGTCCTGTTCCTGTGCCTGCCCAGCGCCAAACACGTGCGCGCGGCCTTTGAAGGCGACGCCGGGCTTCTGCGGACCATCAGGCCGAACCAGACCGTGGTCGATCTCGGCACCTCGTCGGTCGAACTCACGCGCGATTTCGCGCGTCAGCTCGAAGCCAGGGGCGCATCGTGGATCGATGCGCCGATCGCGCGCACGCGTCAGGCCGCGCAGGATGGCACCCTTAGCGTCATGGTCGGCGCCTCGCCGCAATTGTTCGAAGCGGTTGTGCCGCTGATCCGGTGCTTCGCCACCGAGGTGACGCTGTGCGGCGGCACGGGCGCCGGGCAGGTGACCAAGATTCTCAACAACATGGTGTTGTTCCAGACCGTCAATGCGCTCGCCGAAGCCGTTGCGATCGCCAAGCACAGCGGCGTCGAACCGAAATTGCTGCTTGAAACCCTGTCGAAAGGATCGGCGGACAGCTTCGCGCTCCGCAATCACGGCCTGAAAGCCATCGTGCCGGGCGATTTTCCGCTGCGCGCGTTCTCCACGGAATACGCGCTGAAGGACCTGTCCTATGCGCTCGAGCTTGCGTCGCAGGGCGGGCTTCGGCCGCGCGGCGCGGCTTTGGTCGGGGAGGTTCTTCAGGAAGCTATCGAATGCGGATTGGGGGATGCATATTTCCCCGTGATCGCCAGAATTGCCGACCGGCCCGGATCGTCCAACAAGGATTAAGCGAATGTCGTCTCCTGGCGTTGCTGCCGTGAATCG
>JAGVII010000036.1 GCA_020056155.1 Afipia sp. | reverse complement strand
CCCCTTCTTGCGCGGTGGCCTGAAGGAGGCTACAGGATCGGGGCCTCTTGGCACGGTTCGGAGCGTAGCGCAGCCCGGTTAGCGCACTAGTCTGGGGGACTAGGGGTCGGAGGTTCAAATCCTCTCGCTCCGACCATTTTCCCCAGTATAATCATTGGCTTACGAAAAAGACGGTCTGTTCGTTTGTGCCAATTTTTTCCAATTTGTGCCATTTCGTTCTGGATTTGTCAGCGTTTTCGACAAAGGACTCTAGTCTGGCGACCGTTCTCGCTTCACGGTGGATGTCACGTATGACTCGCGATCCATTCTCCGACTAGCAGAGCAGGCTGCGGTGCCGGAGACGCTCCGCCTGCAGCTCAGAACCCTTTGGCTGAAGGGTGCCAGGCTGCTCATGCCAGCCCACCCATTGCACGCGTGGCGTGAATGCAGTGAACCAATCAATTCTCATTTCAATTATTGATTGAAGGATCCTCGCGGATCAGACATACTTTTCGAATCGGCGGTTGGATTACCGCGCGATGCAACATGAGGGTCGCTAGAGGCGGCACCTAACAGGAGACTACGATGACGATCACCAAGCTCGTCTTGCGCCCTGCGTATGCTCGGCGCCTGCCCGATCCGGTATTCACTACCGATCCCGCCATCTACCATCATATTTTTTGGGTTCCAGCCGGAACGCTCGTAGATGGGCTTTCTTACGGTCCCAACGCACGCAATCCTAATACTCGCAAGCAAGTCTACAAAAAGGTGGACGAGAGCTTGATGAATGTGGATTGCTTGGCAAACTCTTTTCATCTCAAGAATTTGGGCATCGCCATTAATGCGCACTCAGTCGTGCGTATTGCTGATGACCATTTCGAAATTAACCTGCCGGATGCAGAGTATCACGGTGTCCTCAACGGGGGGCATACGCTCGATTTGATTGTGAAGAGAATCCAGGACGGATCAATTCCGCCGAGCCAGTATGTGAAAGTTGAAGTCCGTACTGGGGTGCCGAATGCTTGGCTTCCTGAAATCGCCGGCGGCTTGAATACGGCACTGCAAGTCGAAGATATGTCCCTTGATGATCTCGCGGGTTACTTCGACTGGATCAAAGATACACTTGAAGGTGAGTCATACTTTTCCAAGATCGCGTGGAGCGAAAACGACCAGGGCGAGTATGACGCCCGCGACCTTGTTAGCTTGCTTACTTGCTTCGATATCGGCAGATACCCGAATGACGGCTCGAACCATCCAATTGAGGCGTACGAGAAGAAGTCGAAGGCACTTGACCAGTTCCGAAAGGATTTCGAGAACAACAACGGTGCGGGATATCTGAGGCTGCGCCCTATCATGAAGGATATCTTGGTCCTTCATGACACCATCCAGTCAGAATTTGCGCTCGTTCACAATAAGACGGGCGGCAAAGCTGGTGCGTTGAACATCATGGATACGAAAAACGATAATTCGAGAACGCCAAATTTCAACTTCATTTTCATCGACAAGCAAGCCAAGAGGCGTCTGCAGACTGGCGCACTTTATCCCTTGTTGGCTGCATTCAGGTGGATGGTCGAGTCTGATGAAGATGGCAACTATCGATGGCGCGGAGGTTTTGAGGCTGTCCAATTGCGTTGGAAGGAAGCTGCTACCGAGCTGGTCCGTAAGACTTTCGAGCGAAGCAATGAGTTAGGTGGCAATTCCAATGCGATCGGAAAGAGCCGCACTCATTGGGATACTCTGCACCAAACTGTAGCGTTCCGCGATCTTATGTCGAAGGCGAAGGCGAAATCCGCATAACAAGAAAAATGGCAGGAGCGACCCCCGAGGTGCTCCTGCCATTTTTACTTCGCGAAGATTGCCTCGCAGGTCCGAGAGGCGTGTAACTTTCGTGAAACCTAGGGTTACTTCGCGGGTAACCGAAAAGCTTTGTAACCTTCGTGAAACTTTGGGGTTACCTCGCGAGTAACATTCCAAAAGCGTGTTCCAATCGAAACGAAAAAACGTGCGTTGTCAGTGGGGGCAGAACCCTATCTGTGCCAAAATTGTTGAGTCTTTTCAACGATTGACCCCCGCCTGGGGGACTAGGGGTCGGAGGTTCAAATCCTCTCGCTCCGACCATTTATCTCGGCAGAATGCCACCTTGATGCGGATTCGAGCCTCCGAAGCTCCGGCCTGAAGCCCCGCTGGCTGCTAGCCAGCTTGCTACATCGCGTTGATCGTCCACAAACCGGATGGCTCGGGTTTCACGGATTCGAGCGTGACCGATTTGCCAAAACGCGCAGTACCGGAAATGGCCGGTCTACGCCCGATGAAACGCGAAGGACAGCGCGCGGCGATCACCGCTCATTCCCAGTTCCGTGGGGGAAACCGCATCCGGCAACCAAAGCGCCAGCAACCCGTCACCTCCGAGCGGTTCGAGCGGTTGCAGGGCAAGCGACAGAGTCACGTCGGCCTGTCCCCGCCGTACTGTCAGTTTTTTGGTCCCCATTCCACCCGCCATGAAAATTCTGGTGCGCCGGCCTGGATTGAGAACGTGCCCGCGTATTTCGACCGGCGCGCCTTTTCTTTGCTCATCATTTAGCGGCATCACCACAAAGGCCAGGCGACCTTCCGTCCAGCGACCCCAGTTCTCGGGGAATGAAAACCCGTAAAGAAATTTGCGCCGTCCATCGGGTTGACTGAACGCTCGCTCGCTGACCGATCGCCAGATCGCCGAAAGGTTTATGCCTTGCGGATTTATCGTCGCAAGCAAGGCCTCGCGTAATGTCAGCCTCCAGTCGGAAGCATCCCTTCGGGAAAACAGCACATCGTTGTGGTCCAGGAGCCAATGCTGCAAGTCTGTCCGTTTGAATGGAGAAATTCCGCGCGCTTCCCATTCCTTTTTCAACATGAACGACCTGGATGGGAGTCCTCGTCTGACCGCGGCAGGAACGGCAAGGCCTGTGGCAGCGACAAGCTCTTCAAAGAAGCCCGATGCCCAAGCTTGCAGCCGGTAGCGCGTAATTAATCTTTCAAGCTCGGACCAATCCACCGCACCGCCGCACTTCGAGAGCAGGAAGTACGCCTCCAGAATTCTCGTGAGGCACTCATCCTTATCCCATGGCTCACACCGTGCGAGACTGATGAAAAGCTGATGCGCCAGACTTGGTATCGGCACCTTGTCTTGATGAAGCGCTCCCTCCTCCGCGAAATTGAGTATCCGCTCCGTCAATTTTGGATCGCGCAGATGAGGAAGCGCCCGCCAATGGATGTCCACTTCGGCCGCAGAACCGACAAGGGCAATCGGAACGCCTGCGGTCGGACTGTTTTGTAGCTCGCTTCCCCAGTCGTCAAAAGAAAAGCCGCCCATCGCGAAGCCGGCGGCTTCCAGCTCAGGCCGCAAGGCCGCCATGTAAGACGGATCGACGAGAACGTCGTAGTCCCCATTAGTGCGGAGGGCCGCCATTTCCGGCACCCTGGCCAGGAGCGCAGCACCCTTGAGCAACACGAATGGCGCGCCGGCGCGCCGGATAGCTTTCAGCGCCTGAAAGAGTTGCTTAAGGCGGAGCGTATTTGAAGCCCATATATGGCGCTCGATTCCCTTCATCCGCAGAAGATCGGGGTCATCCAGTCCCTCGCGCTTCACGAGCGCCAGAAGAAGCGGAATAACCCTTATGGCGGAGTGTTCGATCTCATCGAACGGCACCAGAGCGCGCCAGCGCCGGAAGGCATCTACTGCCGGCTGTCCCGAACCGGTCACTGCCCTGAGCAAAAGACGTTGCGGCTCGCCGAGAAGTGTCGTGCGCTCAATCACCGGAGGCATTCCTGATTTGATTATCCGCTCTAACCAAGTGGCCTCGGCCGGACAAGGTCTCATGGATCACGCCGCACTGATTTTGGGCTCAGACCGGACTATGAGTCACAAATATTGCGTGGTATCAGTCGCAATTGAGTGATTTTCAGAATCTGTCGGATGCCTTGGGCAGCGCCGGAATCGTGCATTTTGCGATAAAAATTTGCGTTGGGAAGTTGTATGAAGTCATCGATTGGAATGAATACTTATACAACAGTCGTGCCGGAAATTGCGAGTGAGATTTTCGATGGCGAGCTTGTCATCGCAAACTACAAGCGTGGATTATACTACTCCATCTCCGTCGAAGGCTCATGGATCTGGCAGGGTCTCGCTCATGGTCTCACGGTGTCCCAAATTGCGCAGTGGCTCTCGAGTCATTTTCCAGGTCAGGCGAGCGCGTTGCCAACTTTCGTAGGGGAGTTCGTGGAAAAATTGACTGCCGAAAACCTGATCCTTGAATCTTCAAGGAGCGATAGCTCTGCGACAGAGCTTCCGATCTTGACTGGAAGTGTTTTCGCCAAACCCGTGATTGAAAGTTTCAACGACCTTCAGGATCTTCTCCTGCTCGACCCCGTTCACGACGTTGATCATACGGGCTGGCCGAGACGCCCTGACTGATGTCCATGTTCGGGTCCATCATCGAGCTTGCCTTTAGTTCCACGTCTATAGATGCAGACGTTGTCTCCGGCGCATTCTCGATCCGCCTGCGCCTCGACGAATGGGCCTCCAAGCACGACGTTCCGGCCTCCTTCCCCGGCAAATCGCAAGCGAACTTCCGGCCCGATTTCAAAGTGGCAATACTGGGCGGCACGCCCTTGCCGCATCGCTTCCTGCCATCCGACATATCCAGATACTCGGTCTATGAGGACGAAAGATACCTCACCATATGGCTGCCCGCGCCCGACAGCGTGCTTTATGTCTGGGATTTTGAAAGCAACGCGGGAGTCATGTGGTGCACCACCGCGACAATGCCGCCCTGGATGTTGGGCCGGCCCATGCTTCCGCTGATCCACGCCTATGCGACACAAACCGAATGGTGTCCTCTTCACGCATCCGCCGTCGGCCGCAACGGCAAGTTTCTTCTGATGATCGGTCCCGGCCGCGCAGGCAAGAGCACGGCAGCACTTTCATGTGCAGCCGCAGGCTGGCAGTACGCCGGCGATGATTTTGTCCTGATCAATCCAACACGGCGGCAGGTCGAACCTCTCTACACTTCGGCTCGCCTCAGAGTTAACGGACCGAAGGAGCTGGCCGCCAGTCTTTCCCGTTTTATCTTTGCAGAATCCAACGAATACAATGATCCGAGGTTCGAAATCCGCTTCGGCGCACGCGAAAGAGAGGCGTTTATTAGCGGCGGATCGATTGAGCGGGTCCTTATTCCTCGCCGTGACGGCGGTCGTAATTTTCAAACGGAGCGCGCGAAACCGAGCGAAGTCTTTTCCGCCATGATGACCCATACAAGACTTTGCGCTCCGGGGCGTGCCGAACAACTGACGAAGAAACTTTTCTCCGCGGTTAGAATGCTCCCCGCATACTTTGTCGAAACCGGTAATGATGTGACGGCGATTCCGGCCGGGCTCCAACCGATTCTGGATGGCGCGCTGTGAGCGAAAGCCAACCCGATATCTCCGTTGTCATGTCGGTTTGGAACGGGGCGGCGTATGTGCGAGAGGCTATCGATAGTATCCTCGATCAAACCTATGCGCCGATCGAACTCATCGTGGTCGATGACGGCTCGACCGATGGGACGAACGCCATCATTAGAGAGTATGGCAGCCGCGTCCGGTTGATTACGCAGGACAACCGGGGGCAAGCGGCCGGATTAATGGCCGGGATCGCCACCGCATCGGGGCAGTACCTTGCTTTTCAGGACGCCGACGACACCTGGGCTCTGAACAAACTCGCGCGGCAGCAGGCGGCGTTCGTGGACGCGCAGCTCGAAGCCGTATTTTGCCTGTCGGAGCAATTTGTAAGCCCCGAACTTCCCGACGCTGCTTCGGTCGGAAAGCGCCATACGGTCATGGTGGGCGAACAGTGGTCATGCATGTTGATCCGGCGATCGGCTTTCGATCGCATCGGAAACTTCGACCCCTCCTCAAAAACGGCTTTTGTTGAATGGCTCGGCCGCGCAAAGCAGATGGCGCTTAGCTATATGGTGATCGACGAGGTTCTTCACTATCGACGTCTACATCCTGCGAACTTCGGAAGACTTTTTCCGGAGGCACGGGATAAGAGTCTTCTCGCCGCGTTGCGGCAACAGATTGTTCGATCAAGAACCCGCCGCGAAGATGAGGACCATCCATCGTCGTGAGTGGCTTGAAACGAACCACTTTCCCGAAATCAGCGAAGCGGTACGACCCGCCGACGAAGCTTCACGAGAGGCAACCTGAATCTCGGTCAACAGGCGTCCGATCACGTGGACCTAAAGACGGTAGCGCAGTAATCTTATGAGTTGAAGCGGCTTCGGGACGGCGGTCGAGGGCCATCCCGAGTTCCGGAAGCGCGCTCAGAAGGTCGGATAGATTTTGGGCGCTTCACGGACTGCTGGATCGAGAGAACATTGCTGGGAGCTTCGGGCGATCTGACCGCTGCGAAAACATGGGAAGCGCTGCTTAATGCCCCGCTGCTGCATCGTAACGGCCTACCAAGGTGACGAATTTGCCAAGCTCGCCACCTTGACGCTTCCTAGAATGGAGGCATTTGCAGCCCGCCATGGATATGAGTTGATCGTCCACCCGCCGGATGGCGCGGGCTTCACGGACTCCTGGATGAAGATTCCGGCGATCATATCCGCGCTGCAGGGCGGTTTTGATTTCGTTCTGTGGCTGGATATCGACGCGCTGATCCTGCGCACCGATCGCGATATTCTGGAGGACGCTCAACCGGGTGCCGATCTTCTGGTGTCCTGGCACGGACCGCAGACCGCGCGGCTCGACGGAGCGCCCTTTCCGCCTCACTACAACGCCGGCGTCTATTTGATCCGCCGATCTGAGTGGTCGCTGGACTTCTTCACGCGCCTGCTCGCCCTGCATGGAGAGGTGACCCATCCGTGGCGCGAACAGGCTGCTCTCCTCACAATGCTCGGCTACAATGAGTCACTCGGCAACGGACCCAATGTCGCCAACGAGATCGATCGCGCGCATGTCGGACATCTCGATCCGATCTGGAACTCGATTCCCGGCATCGCCATGGCAACCGATCCTGTCATTCATCATTTCGCAGGGCTGACCGGCAAGACGCGGCTCGGCCTTGTAAGGGAAAATGTCGAGATCGTGCCGCTCTATGAAACCGCCTCTGCCGCCGTACGATCCGCGCTGTCGCACCAGATCAGCAGACGGGTGGCAGCGGAGCATGCCACGCAAAGCCTCAAGCGCGCACAGACGGCAAGCGGTGCAGAATACCAAAACCAGACAGCCGAAATTGAAAGACTGAAGCACGATATTGCGAGAATCCGGGCACCACGCCAGATGCTGCGGTCGTTGCCGGGGGTCATCACGAATCGGCTGCGAGATAAAATTGACCAGCTAAGCGGCATATCGTCATCGTCACCAGGCTTCACACTCAAGATCGATGAAGCGCCGGATTCCGTTCAAACTTTGTGGCCCGAGGGGAAATCAGAGCGCTTTGAAGGGCTGGCCTTTTCGACCTCGGGCGACACGCTTGGGGTCGCCACCGCCGATACCAATTCGGTATTGCTGTATCGGCGAACGGAAAGCGGAGCTTTTGAAGACACGCCGTATATCCGGCTCGGCGGGCTCGATTACCCTCACGACCTTTCGTTTTCGATGTGCGGGGCCGACGAATTGCTGGCCGTGGCCCAGCGAACCGGAGCGCTTGCGCTGTTTCGAGCGAACGGCGTCAAGGCCCCCGAACCGGTGTTTGAAATCAGCGGAGCAGAAGCAAGGCTCACGCACTCGGACGGCGTTTCTTTCGTCCCGCCGGCCAACGACTATCTTGCAGCATGCAATCTGGGTTCGAGCAGCATCTCGTTCTATCCGAGAATTTCTCATGCCCCCGTCCGTTTCGCGTTGAAGCCCGATTTTGAACTGACCCATTGGAGTATCTTCTATCCGGACGGCCTTGCTTTCACGCAATGTGGGCGATGGCTTGCCATTGCGAACCACGGCAATGGGTCCGTGAGCATTTTTCAGCGGCGCAGCAGGCTTCTTGCAGGCGCCAAGCTAAGGTACGGCCCGGAGCCCATCGCGATTATTGATGACAAAAGTTTGCGTTATCCTCATTCGGTTGCGTTCACTCCCCGGACCAACCACCTGATTGTGACCAACGCCGGGGGAAACTTCTTCAGCGTTTATGAGCCACGGCGAAGTCACTTCGGCTTGCGATGGAGCCACGTACCGTCGGCACAAACGATTGTTGCCGACGAAAAGACCTTTCGAGCGGTCAACTCCGGCAGCAAGATGGAAGGCGGTCCGAAGGGCCTCGCGGTGCATGGAAACAACATCGCTGTTTGCAGCCCGGAAATCGGTGTCAGGATCTATTCTTTCCATGAGGCTTGAGCATCCGCCAAGGATCGCTGGCTGGTGATTCATCGGCTCAAGATCGTGGGCTCAAGATCGTGGGCTCGCGGAGCGCTTCACGCTCGTGCGCCTCCGGATTGGCCCGCTGAGGCCCTCATGCACCGCCGCGGGATGCGGCTCTCGCGCGGTTTACCTAGTTGCCCTTCAGCACCTGATCGATCAGCGCTCGCGCGCCGATCAGGTCGTCAAGCGCCTCCTGGAGCTTGCCGCGATCGGTCGGCTTCGCGCTTTTCCGGACGCTCGGCGGGGCGTAGGCCTCGGCACCTGACGGCCCGTTTACCGGAACCGCCTGTACAGGTTTGGGCATTACCGCCTTGGGAGGCGCCATGTCCGACAACGGCGGCCCGAGATCGCGTAACGACAGCGGCGATGAGTAATCCTCCTCCCGCGCGCCGGGCTCGCGAGAATCCAGTTCATCATCGCCGTCGGTTTCGGGGCTGGCCAGGTCTGGCGCGTGACCGTCCTTTTCCGCACCGAACGACGGGCCATCGAACAAGGCGGACGCATGGTCTGCCGATCCCTCGGTCAGGCTCTGGACTGATTTGATTCCGTGCTCGCGCAAAATGCGCTGCACCCCGCGAATGGTGTATCCCTCGCCATAGAGCAGCCGCCTGATGCCGCGCAACAGATTGACGTCATCGGGGCGGTAATAGCGGCGGCCACCGCTCCGCTTCATCGGCTTGATCTGAGTGAAGCGCGTTTCCCAGAACCTCAGGACGTGCTGTGGCACATCGAGGTCATCAGCAACCTCGCTGATTGTCCGAAACGCGTCCGGCGCCTTGTCCAAGT
>JAGVII010000619.1 GCA_020056155.1 Afipia sp. | reverse complement strand
GCGGTACCTTGCGGCCTTGGTAGAAGATCTCGATGTCCTGGCCCTGGGCGACTCGCAACACTTCGTTTTCCGCAATCGCAATGCGTATGTTCGCGCCCTTGGGCACATCGATGCGCATTCCGTCGCCAGTATCCTTGCGCAGTTTCCTGAACAGGACGGCTGGTGCCTTGGTGATCGCATAGAAATTACTCCCGGGCTTGCCCGGGTCCATCCCCTGCACCGTGACCACCTTGTCCGGATCCGCTTTGGGTCGCACCGGCGCTGGCGCCGGAGCAACGTTAACCGCTGGCGCGACGGACACCGGCGCAACCACTTTGGGCTCCGTACGCGGCGGCTCCGGCACGACGGGAGCGGGGGCAACAGGGGACGCCTTCGGCAAGCCCGGCAAGCCATCGCTCGCCGGCAGCGACGTCGGTGCCACGGGAACGGGCTTGGAGAAAGACTCGGATTCGAACGCGGCGGCCGGCGGCGGTGCCGGCGGCACAACCGGCGCCGGATGCCGGCGCATCCACATCACCACCGCGATGGCGACCAGCAGCGCCAGGACGATGCCGATCTTGCGACCGCTCCAGAAATGGTCGGTCGAACGCCTGTCGTGCGCGACCGGCACATCGAGCTCTTTGACCGCCTTCGATTCCGATTGCAGGATGCGCCGCTCCATCTTCACGCGGCCGCTTTCCATTGGCGCCGTCGGCATCAGCGCCCCGTTGATGACGCCTCCCGCGTGAATGGCGATCTTCTTGTAGCTGATATCGCCGACAACGCTGGCGTCCGGATGAACCTCGACGGACTCCGATGCGTGCAAAGGCCCTTCGACACGACCGCCGACGACGATGTTCGGACTCTTGATCGTGCCGGTAACGCTTCCCGAGCCATGCACGACGGTCGTTCCGTCGGAACTGCTGTCGCACAAAATGTCGCCGAACACTTCTCCGTGAATGCGCAGAAAACCGGAGAAAACGATGTTGCCCTCTACGCGTACGCCAGCGCCGATGATCGTAACGGCGCGACTTCCCGAACTATTCACGTTGTCGCTCTTTCAAAACGAAGGGGTTGCCTTCTGCCATGAACCCGAACGCGCCACGACCGCGGCGCAACCCGATAGCCAAAGGCTAAGTGTAAAGCGGATTATGCGCCTTGAGTCGTCGAGCGATAACAAGTCGACGGACGAGTTTCTTCCCGTCGCCGAAAGTCAGCCGTGGCGTGACCGGAGGGAATCCCTGTGGGAGTACGGCTCTCCGGAGGGTATTTGCTCCGGTTGTCTCAACTTCGTCCGTAGTTGTCTTCGAAGCGCACGATATCGTCCTCGCCGACGTAGGCGCCGGATTGTACTTCGATCATCTCCAACGGCAGCTTGCCGGGGTTTTCCAGGCGGTGCGTCGTGCCCAGCGGAATGTAGGTCGACTCGTTCTCCGACACCAGCAACACTCGATCGCCGCACGTTACCCGCGCCGTCCCGCGAACCACGATCCAGTGCTCGGCGCGATGGTGGTGCATCTGCAACGAAAGCGTGCCGCCAGGTTTGACGACGATGCGTTTAACCTGAAAACGCTCGCCGGCGTCGATGCCGTCGTACCAGCCCCAAGGCCGGTGCACCTTCCGATGGATATCGGCCTCGCTACGCGCCGTTGACTTCAACCGCTCCGCTATCTTCTTGACATCCTGAGTGCGATCTTTGTGCGCAATCAGCACGGCATCCGGCGTTTCCACCACCACCAGGTCTCGCACGCCGACGCAGGCAACCAGGCGGCTTTCCGAAAACGCCAACGTACCTTCAGTGTCGTACAGCATCACGTCGCCACGGAAGGCGTTTCCAGCCGCGTCCTTGGGCAGCACCTTCCAGAGCGAATCCCAGGCACCCACATCCGACCAGCCCGCGGTAAAGGGAATTACGGCCGCCGCCGGCAATCCGGCAACGCCAGCGGCAATCCTTTCCATCACTGCGTAGTCGATGGAATCGGACGGGCAGGCGGCAAACGCTTCCTTCGCTACCCGAACGAAATCGCCATCGGCACTGGTACCAGCCAGCGCCTGCTCGCAGGCGGCCAGGATATCCGGCCGGCACACTGCAATCGCCGACTTCCAGACCGAAGCCTTCATGACGAAGATACCGCTGTTCCAGAAGTAATCACCGGAATCAAGGTACGCTTGCGCCGTCTCGCGATTCGGCTTTTCGACAAAACGGCCGAGGACAAAACCACCGGCCCGCCCGTCCATCTGGACTCCGCGCTGAATGTAACCATAACCCGTCTCCGGGCTGTCGGGCGTAATGCCAAATGTGATCACCATGCCGGCCTCCGCCAGCGTTGCTGCGCGGCGCACGGCATCCCGGAACCCGTTCTCGTCCAGGATCACATGATCCGCCGGCATGACCACCAGCACCGGATCACCGTCTTCACGCAATGCCCAAAGCGCAGCCAGCGTCAGCGCCGGCGCCGTATTGCGGCCAACCGGTTCAAGGAGCACTGTTCCTTTTCGACCGAGTTGGCGCACCTGCTCGGCAACCACGAAGCGATGCGCCTCGTTGCATATCAGCAATGGATCCGCAACGTCGGGCAGGCCGTCGAGGCGAAGCGCGGTTGCTTGCAGCAAGGAATCGGCACCGACCAGCGGCAGCAACTGCTTCGGATATTGCTCGCGCGACAAAGGCCATAGACGTGTGCCCGATCCACCGGACAGGATGACGGGAAGCAAACTCATGATCTATGATTCCGTGCCAATAACATGGTTGAATGATAGCTGCTCCGCGACTGCCGGTGGCGTCATTAGTCCAAATGGATTTTGGACTTGCGCCACCCGCGTCCACCGCCACATCCGCCGATGGCGGTTGCCAGCGACAACAAAATTTACGCACACTGAAATGCGGCGATACTGCTTTAGTGTGCAAAAATTGTCGACAGAGAAATGCCAAAGGCTAGCTATCCATGAGATTCGATCCGATGAGCCGGGGAACGATTTCCTGGCTGCGCTATGCATGGTCCCACGGACGATTCGCGCGAGTAAACCTGCCAGGCGGAGTCGTTTCCTTCTCCTTCGACGACTTCCCCGCGTCGGCTGCACATGCTGCTGCACCCATGCTGGAAAAGGAAGGCTGGCGAGGTACGTATTATCTGGCGCCCGGATTGCTGAAGGCGGAAACCGGAGTTGGCACGATTTGCTCGCTGGAAGATGTCGAGCGTTTGAGCCAGGCGGGACACGAGATCGGCAATCACACCGAATCGCATCACCACTGCGCAAATTCCCCGGACTCCGTTCTACTGGAAGAGTATGAACGCAGCCAGCGGCAACTGAAGGAATTCCCGGGGTCGCGCCATTTCGCGTTTCCAGCCGGCTCCTACGACTATCCGGCGGCAGGCTTTTTCAGCAAACGATTCGACACATCGCGCACGGTTAACCACGGGATAAATGCCATGGTCGTTGACCTCAACCTGCTCAAGGCAAATCCCGTTTATTCCCCGGTGGACTTCGCGGGACTTGCAGTACTGCTCAAACGGACAAGGCAGTTGCGAGGCTGGCTTATCCTTTACACGCACGACGTGTGCGCAACTCCGACGAACTGGGGTTGTTCGGTCGACGAATTCGCCTCGGTAATTTCCGCCGTCAAGGAAGCCGGCCTCGCAGTCGACACGGTCGGCAACGTTTTTCGACGCCTCAAGCGAAAAGACTGAATACCGCCACCGAGGCGAAACTCAAGGTCGCCGCGACCTGCCGGAGTCGGATTGGTCGAATGCCAGTTGGCGGACGGCACCCAGGACAAACAATATGTTGGTCACGAAATAGCGTTTCCACAATCGGCGAGGTTCCGATGCGAGCCGATACAGCCATTCGAGCCCGTGGTTCCGCATCCATACGGGGGCTCGCTTGAGGGTGCCGGCGTGGTAGCTAAAGGCGGCACCGACGCCCATCATGACCGCCCTGATCCGCCCACGGTGCTCGGCCATCCAAATCTCCTGTTTTGGACAACCGAGACCAACGAACACGACTCGCGCACCGCTTTCGTTGATCGAATTGATCAACTCTTGATCTTCGCTTTCCGTCAAAGGTCGGAAGGGAGGAGAATGCATGCCGGCGACCGTCAGGCGAGGGAAATCTTCCGCCAATCGCGTGCGCAGCTTGGTCAACGTCTCGGTTGTACTACCAAGAAAATAGACGGCCTCGCCGCGGCGCTCGGCATCGACGCAATGTCGCCACATCAAATCCGGACCGTTAATGCGCTCCTGCTCCGCATGACCAAGCCGGCGCAACATCCACGCAACAGGCATGCCGTCCGGTGTAGCCATGTCCGCCCCTTCGACGGCTTCGGCAAATCTCTGGTCACCCTTCGTGGTAACAAGGGAGTGTGCGTTGCACAGGCAGACATAGCGAGATTCTTTCTTGTCGGCCCAATCCGCGATACGCGCCAGCGCTGTTTCCCAAGAAACAACGTCGATCGGGACACCAAGCACGGGTCTCGTTACGCGCATTTTTCGGACGCGTTCCACATCGCCGCCACGCAACTCGCTGCTGCCCCCATTCATGTCGGCTCTCGGATTCCGGTTCTCAATATCAATCAGACCACCATGACGGAAGATGGCCGAAGCGGCAATTTTACCACTTTGCATATTGATAGTCGCGAATCCCCCAAGGACGAGGGCCACACGCTACTCTGACTGTTGGATAGGATCAGGCTATGGTGGATGCGCCGTCTAGTTATGCTTAACTTTTCGCCAGACTTGCGTAGCAAGATTCATGGTTCCGGCGCCAAACGCGTTGGATAGCATTCGCATCGTTACCGCGAATCGCTCGACTGAATAGCGATCGCAACAGACCCTGGGGAAACCGATGGCGGAAGTACCGGGAACCACGGAAGACGTTCGAACCAAGTATTGATACGCAAAACCCTCTGCTTGAGCCGCTTCCGACCAGCCGGGCAAGACCTTCCCCCAAGGCCAGGCGAGGTGGCGGACGCTACCGGGGGCCAAGGCCAATTGTTGAACCAATTTGTCGCGAGAAATGACGACGTCGCGAATCATCTCGCCAACTCCGGACCACCGAATATGGGAATGTGAATGCGACTGCGTACTGAATACGCCACTACGCTCCATGGCCGCAACCTGATCCCAAGACTGATGTCCGGGATTGCCAAGCTTGTCCGTGATCACGAAATTGACTGCCGAAATACCATAATCCCGAAGGATCGGTAGTCCCACCCGAAAAACGCTTTCGTAGCCATCGTCAAAGGTGATAAGAACGCGCTTGGTCCCGAGATTGCCGCCAGATACCGCGTCCTCAAACTGCCCCAGAGTCAGCGACGTATACCCATGATCCAGCAGCCATTTCAAGTGCATCGCAAACAGCTTTGGCGATGTCGCGATGGGATCCTGAATGTCGGCAAGCTCGTGATACGCAAGGATGACGAGCGGCCCGCCCCGCCCCCGGACAATCGGGTGATCACCATCAAAGGAACTGCGTGAGTTCTCCACGCCGATGTCAGTTGATCGTTACCGAGAAGCGCTTGATCCAGGTCGTACCGCTTCCAGCCATTATCTCGTTGCCAAATTGGAAGTCGGAAATATAGTGACCGCCATTGACATAACCACGATTGATCGCATCACCCAGAAGCTTCCTGACGTCATAAGTAATGGTAGGCGTCGACGTCTTTGCCCGATAGGCGACATACGTCCAGCGATGGTCAGCAATACCCGCCCCAAAGTCCTCGGCAACCCAAACTTCCCAAGCCACATCATCAATCGTCACGTCGGCGCGCTTTGATCCAGATGGCGTGCGCTTGGCCGGTACGGTTTCACTCCAGATCATGAACTCAGTGGCAATCGCAGAGGGATCAGGCTGGGTTATTTTGGTGCTGGTTATCCACATTTCGGCAGCCAAATTCCTACTGCCCGTTGCGACAGTTTCCACGTCATAAGAAACAATCATGCGATCTACTGCCGAAATCTGAACCGGAAAGCGAGAATCGCCTTGCGGGCCACCCCAATACGCCGACTTCCCCACGCCGATCTCGGGGTAGGCATATACCGTGACACCTGGATCCGGCCAAACCCAAGTCCAGCCGTATTGCGTCGAGGAACCCACTTGGCGTTGCACGAGACACTGGCGCCACGCGAACGAGCCAGCCGCCGTACTGTTCCAAACATTATTGTGTAACTGGCCAAGTGGCGCGGAATACTTGTAATTTGCGGTACAACTAATCGTGCTTGGCAGCCCCGGGGTTCCGGGTGAGGAACTAGCGTTGGACCCAACTGCACTGGTCCCACCCCCGCCAGACCCATCTGCACAAGCAGCAAGCAGCGTAGCGACACATAGATATTGGAGTGCTCGATTCATAAGCTTCTCGATTGGCAGAGTAACAGCTACAGTTAAGCATGGCTTGGCGACCGGGGATACGGTCGTCAACGAGCGACCAACTAAGATCGAACTGCCTGACATCGAAGCGCCAATATCGTTGCCTACACGAACTTCGATGCGATCAAACATCGTTCGATCCCGTCGGTAAAGCGACCTATCATGTTGGCAAGCGTGTAATGCTGCGCATCATTCAAGGCGTGGTCGCGCATTGTCTCGTAGGCACCCGGCGTACGGAGCAGGTCCAGAACCTCCGTGGCGTAACTGTCTACTGAACCGTTGGTAACCAGGCCATTGTGGCCGTGATGCAGATAGGCAACTTCCGGACCATGTCGAGCATCCTCTGTCGTTGCCATGGGCACACCGGCGCAAAATGAATCCAGCACATGCAATCCGACCGCGCCGGGATTGAGGACAACTTGTGAAAGCCTGAAGTATGCGGCCTTTTCTCGGCCCCTCTTGACTCCCACCCAGTGCACCCAAGGACGCGATGGGCAAGCATCACGAATTTCCGCCGCGGCGGGGCCGTCGCCGATCACTACAAGGTGAAAATCCGGTAACGCCTCCCGTATCCTGTCCGCAGCCTCGATCATGAAACCAAGGCGCTTCTCCGTATAGAGGGAACCGCAAAATAGCGCCACCTGCGAGTTCAGGGAAAGCCCCAACTCTTTACGAAGCACGGCCAACTGATCCTCAGAACAGGCCGCCAAGTCGCGCTCGAAAGCATGGTTGTCGATCGCGTTATTGAGACAGGTAATCCGCTCCTCTGGATAACGTGCGGCACGCAAAATATCGACTGTCGATTGTGTGTAAGCGAACCACCAATCTACGCGATTCATCATCAGCCGTTTCCAGCCCTCGCGGATACCCGACCGGGCAGTTGACTGGAAATTCACGCCGTGCCCCCAATAGGCAATTTTTCGGGGGGACCACAGCCGACTCAACAACTGCGGATAGTTCGATATCAAGCGATTTTCCTGCATGACGATCACCAAGTCCGCATCCCGGTGTTGCTTGGGGAATGGTTGCCAGAGGATGTCGCGCCCGCCTATCGTCACATAGCGATTGGTGACCGCATCGGCCCAATCCAGCACGCCGGTATCACGCTTCCCCAGTTCGATCGAGGTCGGCTGACCATGAACAAGATGAAGGTCGATGCCCTCGCCCAGACAGCGTGCTCGCAACTGATCGAAAAGCGACGTTCGGTAGTGAAGAAGCCTATGCTGTAAAACTACGACTTTGCGGCGTCTGTTGGAAATTGTCATTCGCCCGGTTCCACAATCCAGTGATCGTACCCTCGCTCCGAGAAACGAAAGCGGCCAGTCCGGATCGATGTCTCATGCAGATGAATGGAAATTTCGTCAGCGAATCGGCGGCCGACTGCTCGGGCTGGATTCCCCGCCACAACGTCGTACGGGACTACGTCCTTGGTAACCACCGACCCCGCTGCCACGATCGCTCCACGACCGATTCTTACGCCAGACAAGACAATCGCCCCGTAACCGAGCCAAACGTCATCCTCGATAACCGCACGCTCATCCAACAAGTCCTCCGCCGCCGACTTGCCGCCAATCCATGGCGAAAACCGGACCGGAATACCGACGGTGCGAAAATCATGATCGCGCCGACCGACAATGGCTACGCGATTGGCAATTAGGCAATAGTCGCCGATTTCACAGTTCGCCTCGATGAAGACATCCTTGCCAATATAGACACCACTTCCAATCGTGATGCGCCCTGGTGCCCAAAGTCTTGGGTTGCGTCCTATGTGAAGGTCTGCACCAGTTGATAGATACGAAGACTTTCCCAGGAGGAATATGCGAGTACGTAAACGGCAGACAATTGCTCGGAGTATCGAAAGCATGTATATAAATTTACAACATATTCAATCTAGCCATGGATCTCAGCAAAACTTTAGCCGATTCTACGACCCGCGTAGCAGCATCTCCCTCATCACCGAAGTCATTCTCTACGACTATGTCACGGGAGCCGACCTATATTGCAACTCCAAACTGTGAAAGTACTTGGCGGTCTCGATACGTAGTTATGCAACCGTATCCGTCCGTTATATTGGCATAATGCTTCTTTTGACGGGAAGATCACATTGAAGATCTCAATTGTTACCTGTTGCTGGAATAGTGAGCCATACATAGAAAGGTGCATCGAATCGGTACGTGAACAGTCCTACCCCGATATCGAGCATGTATTTGTTGATGGTGGTTCGACGGACGGCACGCTGGAGCGCATTCGGTCGTTGGGAGAAAAAGCAAGATACGTCACCGACGTTCGGGGTGGCATATCCGTTGCCATGAATGTCGGCGCCATGCTTGCCGAAGGAGATGTCGTGGCACATCTTCATGGAGACGATTACTACCTTGGCCCAACGTCGGTCGAAATGGCGGCAAACGCCCTGACGGAAAGCAAGAAGCGCTGGGCATTTGGCCGCACTCTTTCGGACATCGATGGCAAATTGATACCCCATCGCTGGCAGGTTGCCTTGCGGTCGCGGGAGCAGCTCCTTTGGACCAACTTCATTCCGCACGCGGCAACGTTCTATCGACGGGATTTTTTCCTGGAGCTTGGTGGTTTCGATACATCGCTCAAATACGCCATGGACTACGACATGTGGCTCAAGATGGTCTCGGTCGAGATTCCGGCCTACGTGGATGCGGAAATTGCCGCATTCCGGCGCCACGCCGGCAGCGTTTCAAATGCGCAATACCAAAAGGCGTTCCAAGAGGATCATGAAGTGCGCCGCCGCTATATTGGCCGCAACCCGTTGGTTCGAATGCCTTATGAGGCCGCTCACCTGTGGCGGGCGCTGCGCCTACGGCGCAACTTCTGATTGGACATCAGGTTGACGAGATGTTCCATCCCGTCTCCACGCGACGAACCCCTCAATTCGACCGAGGCACATGGCCAAACTGCGTCGCCAAGCACTGTAGGTGGTACCGCGCAACAGCGGTACAACGACGGGGCTGACAAATCCACGGGCAATTATTTTCCAGCTTATCTTGTGTTTGACATATATCGCGCCGACGCCCCGGCCTCGGCTGCGCGCCGCACGACATAAGGCGGACGTCTCCCCCGTCGGTATTGAGGCAAAGTGGTGATGTACCTTGATCGAAGGTTCGTGCCATATTTCGGCACCTGTCGCCAATACGCGAAGAATCAAGTCGGTTTCCTCCCCAGCGCCATACCACTGACCAACCCCTAGACGGGGATCAAATCCGCCAAGTTCATTTACCAGTGCTCGCTTGAGGAACAGGGTAATCGAAGGCGCATCGCCACCGCGAAAGCTTCGCCATTCAGCCAACGAAAATCGATAGCCATTCCCTTCGCGTCCGCGGGCCTGCTCGACCCAACGTCCGACAACACCGGTAAGGCCGGGTCTGGCCTCGAACGTGTCGATCACACGTTCGATCGTGTCTTGCTCATACCAACAGTCATCATCCGGAAAAGCGACGAAGTCCCCCTCCGACTCAGCGAGCCCCAGGTTTCTCGCCTTGGCGAGTCCGCGTTCCCGCATCTTGATGTGTTTGACACAGATGCCTGTTGCTTGCATTTCGGCAATGAACGGACCGAGCCGGTCGTCGTGGTTCTGGTCAACAACAACGACCTCGAAGTCTCGGGTTGTCTGTGACGCAAACGACCTCAAGGCTGTCGCAACCTCCGCGGAGCGTCCCACTGTCGCCAATATCAGTGTTAAACGAACGGAACTCATGTCGTTGCGCCTAACATGTCGCCGACAATTCCCGTTCCTGGCGTTGTTCGACTGAATTGCCGGTACCCTCGGTTGGCCAGCGCAGAACACACAGGATCAGCAAATGGTTGAATGCCTCGGCTGTCGCGAGTATGGCGATGGACAAGGGTGTTTCGGCAACGCCCCTAACAACGAGCATGACAAACAGTGCGAGAGAAAGACCATTGGTATTGCGTGTCTTCACAATTGCCAGCCAGCCTATGCAACCCATATAGACGATAAGCGCGATAAGGCCGATCAGGCCGGCGCGACTCAGCGATTGAATGTATTCATTGTGGGCACTGTACGCAAAGCTCATTCCGACTTGACTTCGAAATTCCGCGTTCCAGAGTTCGGGGCCATAGCCGAACATGGGATTCTTCTCCCATTCGCCCATCGCCACTCGCCAGATGGCACTGCGACCGGTGAGCGTGGTAAGTTCCGCACCTTCTCGACTGCTCGAGACCGGGCTCAGCATTGACGAGACGTCACCAAAGGCCAACAGGATCACCAGAAAGAGTCCAATGCCGACAAAGGCAACTGCTGCTATTGCCGTCGTGGCTTTCACGAGTCCGGCCTGAAGGTCCGCGATTGTCCGTGGCAATCTCAGAGCGACAAACGAGACCGTAAGCGCGGCAATGCCTGCGACCCACGTTGTTTTCGATTGAGTCAGCATCAGTGCCACGGTCGACACAAGGATAATCAGCCAACGAATTACTCTGTTTTGATGCGGGCAGGCCACTTCCAGCAAAATGGCAATGAGACAGATCGGTCCCATGGCGTTGGGATTGGAGGACAAACCGTGCAGGCGTACGTCCAAGCCGGGAATCATGCTTCTGTATCCAGTCTCTAGCACAAGACTGGGATAAACAACCGCGGCCACGAGGCTCAACGAAACAAGGAAGAACGCCGAATACTTGACGTGACGTATCGCAAGAGGAATGTCCCTGGGTTTTACGCTTAGAACACCAACGACGGCAATCGCAAAATAGGCACTCGACATCATGAATGCGGGGTGCGATCCGAATACGCCGTTCAGGACAAAGTTGCCGACAAAAAAAATCAAAAATCCCCAGAAAAGCCCCCCCCACGGTTCGGGCCTCGGCACGAAACGTGAGTGGATGATTTGCACGAGTGGCAGGCCGAGCAGCAGAAAGGTGAACACTCTGAGCACGTTGTCGTATAACGGGCCTCCCTGAGCGTCGAACGCCACTGGAGTTGGATTCAGATAGTCGGGAATGTTAAGTAGAGTCAGGTCGCGTCCGGACAGCAGCGTTGCGAATATGTTTGCAACAACGATGACCCAAAAAATCGCCGGAAGAATCCATCGGGGGTACCTGGCGCCGAAGTCGAAGAGCGCCCGAATTGCGAACACCAACAGAATCGCAGAGCAGAATGCGATCACCGCATAGACCATTCCTACCGCGATATCAGCCATCGTGAAGGTCGGATTTCGTTCTGTTCAGCGCCGCCGTAACAATGCGGCCCAGGAACGCTGGCAGCCGACTGGAGACCTGTACGATTCGGGTGCGGAGTTCGGATGGGACGGCGGCGGGAAAATAGTATATCAATGTGGCGAGCGTTAGAGCGCCAACCATCACGTCGACACCAAGCCATATTTGCGGTGTTGCCACAACGCTTCGCGCGGCAACATCCGCCAACCAGACGAACGCTGCGCACATCATTGAAATCACAATGCCGCCCCGAACAGCGCGCCAAAGTTCCCGGATACTCAGGTTCATTGTCTTGGCGGCAAATGCAATGGTCGCGAGCGAACGGACCAGGAACAAGCCCAACACGGCCCACGCAACGGCAACGACGGAAATTTGGACTGCGCTCCACGCGACTATTCCCCAAAGGATCGCAATCGGAACCTGGCTTATGAATTCGCGTTCGGGTTTCCCACTTGCCCACAACAGCGGTGTCGTGAGGCCCCATACCAGATAGAAAGGCATGCCAAGTGCGATCGGCTGAAGCAAATCCGCCGCTCGCTGCCACTCGGGTCCATACAGCGCCAGGACGAACGTGTGCGCCACTACCGAGATGGAGATGAATACCGGCAGTACAAATACCGCTATCGCCGAAACCAGCGCTCGATAAGCGGAAAAGATCCGATCGTCCTCGCCTTGAATACGCGAGGATGCCGAGAAAAACACGGGTTGGAAGATGCCCAGTAGGTTTGCCGTCGGGGTGCTGAGCACGTTATAGCTGATCGAATAAAGCCCGATATCTCGGCTTCCGAACCAGTGGCCGACAGCGACTCGGTCGACGTTGTTGATAACCCAATTGGTGATATTGGTGGCGAATACGACGGCGCTGTACCTGAATTGTTGCGCGGCATCCATGTACCAGAACAGCGGCTTAAGAGGATGCTTCGTACCTTGATATAGCAGCGCCAATACAACGAGAGTCTGCGTCAACCAAGCACCCACAAGAGACCATACCTGCCAGCCGGACAAAGCCATGGGAAGTCCGACGCCGAGATAGCCCGCAACGTATCCAGCCAGCTGTGATAGCTGAATTCTTCGAAAATCAAGTTGTCTCTTGAGGAGATTGAATGATGGCGCGGTTAACGCGTTCAGGAGGGAAATCCAGGCCAACGCGCGAATCACTTCCTCTGCGCGGGGATCGCCCAGCAATTCGGCAAGGGGGCCGCTCATTGCCGAGATGGATATTGCGAGAGCAAATCCGACCATGATCTGCCAGGTCAACACGAAGCGAACATCTACATCGGATACATGTTTCTTCTGGACGAGGCCAAAAGCCAAGCCAATGTCCGCAAAAAAATCACCGAAATTCACGACAATGACGCCAATGGCAAACAACCCGTATTGATCCGGGCCGAGAATTCTCGCCAGAGCGACCTGAGTTGCAAACTGAAGTGTTACGCGCACGAACGAGCCGCTGGCCCCCCACAACACGGCGGAAGCGCTGCGCCGACCGAGTTCTTTCATTCGCTCCCTACCGGGTTTCGCGCGGAAAACTCTTTGTAGGTTTGGGTGATGCCTTGATCGAGCTTTGTGGTCGCCGACCAACCGAGCGCGCGAATGCGATCTACCGAAAGCAGCTTTCTGGGTGTTCCATCTGGTTTGGAAGAATCGAAGACAATATTGCCGTTGAAGCCGATGACCGCCATTACCGTTTCGGCCAGTTCGCGGATGGTCAGGTCCTCGCCAACGCCGATATTTAGGAGATCTCCATCGTAGCCGCGCTCCATGAGGAAGACGCAGGCGTTGGCCAGATCGTCGACGTAGAGAAACTCCCGTCGCGGTGTGCCAGTGCCCCAGACGACCAGTTCGCGATCGCCACGATGCTTGGCCTCGTGCACCTTGCGGACCAACGCCGGCAGCACGTGGCTATTGTTGAGGTCGTAGTTGTCGCCGGGACCGTACAGGTTCGTCGGCATTACCGCGAAGTATTGCCGTCCGTACTGACGGCTATAACTATCGCAGAGCTTGATGCCGGCGATCTTGGCAATGGCGTAAGGTTCGTTGGTTTGTTCCAGCGGCCCGGTGAGCAGGTACTCCTCCCTGATCGGCTGGGGGCAATCGCGCGGATAAATGCAGGATGAACCGAGAAAACACAGCCGTTGCACACCGGCCAGGTGAGCGCCGTGAATCAGGTTGGCTTCCATCATCAGGTTCTGATAGATGAAGTCCGCCCGGTAGGTATTGTTAGCCTGGATACCCCCCACCTTGGCAGCGGCAAGGAAAATGTACTCTGGCTTCTCCCGGGCCAAGAAGTCGAACACGGCATCCTGGTCGAGCAAATCCAGTTCGGCGTGAGTGCGTGCAAGGGTATTCGTATATCCGCTGGCCTTCAGTCGACGAACGACCGCCGAGCCGACCATGCCCCGGTGACCGGCGACGTAGATCTTGGCGTGTCTCTCCACCGGCTTACTCGGGGTAATCCACGGCCTTGTAGCCATGCTTCTTGACGAGAGCGAAACGTTCGGCCGAACTGAGGTCTTCGCGCACCATTTCCGCCACGAGGTCTTTGAAAGCAACCTTCGGTGCCCAGCCGAGCTTTTCCTTGGCCTTGCTTGGATCGCCGAGCAGGGTTTCCACTTCCGTGGGCCGAAAATAGCGTGGATCGACCCGGACGATGGCTTTATCACCCAGATAGCCTACCTCATCGACTCCCTCGCCCTGCCAGCAGACTTTCATGCCAAGCTCCTCGGCGGCGATGTTGACGAAATCGCGCACACTGAACTGGACGCCGGTGGCAATGACATAGTCTTCGGGCTGGTCCTGCTGAAGCATCAGCCACTGCATTTCGACGTAGTCGCGCGCGTGGCCCCAATCCCGCTTGGCCGCCAGGTTGCCAAGATACAAGCAGTCCTGTAGGCCAAGCTTGATACGGGCAAGCGCCCGCGTGATCTTGCGGGTAACGAAGGTCTCTCCCCGAACAGGCGACTCATGATTGAACAGGATGCCGTTGCAGGCATACATGCCATAGGCCTCCCGGTAGTTAACGACAATCCAGTATCCGTAGAGCTTGGCCACAGCATAAGGGCTGCGCGGGTAGAAGGGCGTGGTCTCCTTCTGCGGAGTTTCCTGGACCAGGCCAAAGAGCTCGGACGTGCTGGCCTGATAGAAGCGGGTCTTCTTTTCCAGACCAAGGATGCGGATCGCTTCGAGCATACGCAGAACCCCGAGGGCATCCGAGTTGGCGGTGTATTCAGGTTCCTCGAAGCTGACCGCAACATGGGACTGTGCG
Source organism: Afipia sp. (assembly GCA_020056155.1). Taxonomy (GTDB): domain Bacteria; phylum Pseudomonadota; class Alphaproteobacteria; order Rhizobiales; family Xanthobacteraceae; genus Afipia. The sequence continues at coordinate 5,822 of JAGVII010000619.1, read as the reverse complement.
GCCAGGTTGTAGACTTCGTCCGGCTGCACCTGCTGGATGATGCGCAGCAGGCTGGAGGAATCGGTCATGTCGCCGTTATGAAGAATGAAACGACGATTCCTCTCGTGCGGGTCCTGATAGAGATGGTCGATACGGTCGGTATTGAAAAGCGACGTCCGGCGCTTGACGCCGTGAACCTCGTAACCTTTCTCGAGCAGAAATTCAGCCAGATAGGCGCCATCTTGGCCCGTAACACCGGTGATAAGAGCGATCTTGTGGTTCATGTCTTATGGATAAACAGCGGGAATATGGATCGAATGGCCGCCGACAATCGGACACGTGGATGTGAACGTCGTCGCGGCAGCTAGTTTGAAATCAGAATTCGCTCAACACGGCACCGATCACGGAAACGTTGAACTGGCGCATTTGTTCGCGCAACTCGTTGGCGTCCTTCACGTTCGTATGATCCTGGCGAACCAGCATGACTGCGCCGCCGGCCTGAGCACTGATCATCTGGGCATCAGCGTAATCAGCGGCCGCCGGAGTGTCAATGATGATGACATCGAACTTGGTGGAGAACTTATCCAGCAAGTTAAGGAAATTGATACCTCCAAGAAGTTCCTGTGGGTTGGGCGGCAGAGGGCCGACGGGGAGGATTGAAAGTGCCGCCAAGTCGGTCAGTTGCACGACTGGGACCGTTTCGATCCTTTCGGAAAGGACCGACGAAAGCCCGACCGAGTTGCCGACGTCGAACAACTGGTGCTGGCGCCCATGACGCATGTCGGCGTCTATCAGAAGCGTAGACTGACCAAGTTGAGAGAACACGATGGCGAGATTGGCAGCGAGGCAACTTCGCCCCTCTCTCCGCCCGGGACCGACGATGGCAATCGACTTGATCGTTCCCTCTCGGCCGAGGCAACGTTGAATCAGTTGGCTGCGCAGCGCGCGCAACGCCTCAACCTGCTGGCTACGAGGTTGATATGCGGCGACCAGTTCTTCGGAAATTCCGCTCTCGCCCGGACGCAAGCAAGGGTAGCCGTACTGGCGAGCCAGCGCGAATTGAATGTCGTCATCGGTCAGAAGACCCAGCATCCGGGCGGCTTCGCCGAACCGAACACCACCCTGTTTGCCCTGCACACCAAGGATATAGTCAGCGTTCTCGACCGTCAGCTTGCCGCTCTCGACAAGTATGGTGCCTAGCGAGCGCTTGGCCACAGTGGAGGCACTAGCGTTGGAGGTTCTCATGGTCAGCGGCTCTTCAATTCGGCGAGGATGGGAAGCTCAAGCAACTGCGCGATGTCGTCGCGCGAACGGAAGCGGCGATCCATCATTTCACTAACCAGCGCGGCGATGATACCAAGCAACGTTCCGACGAATACAGCGATTGCGATGTTAATCCGCTTCTTCGGCGAATACGGCTCTGTGGGTTCGATGGCTGGCGACAGTACCGAAACGTTGGTTTGCTGCGTCTGTCCTTGCAGGCTGCTCTGGCTCAACCGCTGGGCGATGGCTTCATAGGCCTTTTGTGCCGTCTCCACTTCCTGTTGAAGCACGCTGGCTTCTATGTGACCTACCTTCTGACCCATTATGCGGCTCCTGAGGGTCGCGATGTTCGCGCGGATCTGGGCTTCCTTGCTGGCCGTAATCCGTCCGGCTGTCTCGATGCTGCGGGAGACTCTAATAGTTTCCTCCGCCAGCCTCCTCTGTAGAGCGGACAATTCCGCTTCCGCCGCCTGATATTGGGGATGTTTGCTACCCAGCCGCCCCGCCAGATCATGAAGTCGGGCATCCGTGCGCGCAACATCCGCTTTCAACTGCTGAACCAGGTTGTTTTGCATGAGATCAGGAAGCGTGTCACTATCGGCACTGTCACGCTTGCTGCTGGCGTCGGCCCGTTGTCCTTGCGCGAGGACCAACTGCGCCTCCAGTTCAGCAAGCTTCGCGGTGTCGGAATCTTGCCGCTGATCGCTGACAAGAATACCCTGCTGCTGCTGATAGTCAGCCAACCGTTTCTGGGCTCTCGCCAGATTCCTGCGCAACTCCTTCGCGCGATTCTCGAACCACGCAGTATATTGTCGCGCAGGCTCCGCCTTCAGTTCGACGGTCGTCTCGATATATGCCTGCGCAAAAGCGTTCGCTATGGCGGCAGCGAAGGGAGCGTTGCTGGAGCTGAAACTGATGGTAATGACGTCGGATTCACGCGATGGCTTGACTTCGAGTTTCTTCTGCAAACGTTCGGCCAACCAGGCGTCGACAGTCCCCTTGCCTTTCGTCGCATTCTGCCATTCCTCGACCGCCTTGGCATTTTGATCGAGACCAAGCGCCCATACGACTTTGCGGGCAACGCGATCACTATTGATGATATCCGCCTGGGTCGCCATGTATCCAGGCATACCCATCGCCGATACGGCAATCCCGGAGAATGGATCCGGAGACTTGGCATCCACGACAACGGCCGCGGTTGCCTTGTATTGCGGTGATCGCAAGAAGTTGAAAATCACCGTGATCGCAACAACACCCAGCAAAGTGTAGAGGGCAATCCTTCGGCGCACATACAGGATGCGGAGGAGTTGTTGCACGGACATGGTGGTTACGCTCACGTTAGGATTTCCAGTGCACCCACAACGACATGGTTGGTTGACGCCTCGTCTCGATGGTCATCACAGGCCCGCCAACCCTTTGGCAATGTCCTGCGCATTGATCGTCGGTCCTTCGCTAACTCGGCGAGGCTGCACCGCGGCTGACTCGACAGACGATGTCGGAGCGTCGGCGGTGTCGGTCTCGGCAAGATCACCGACACGTTCGATCCGCGCCCTTTCCCGCAGGGCGTTCACTTCCTTGGCAACAGCCTCGCTGTCTCGCTGTTTGGCCAGGAACCGCAGGATTCCAGGTAGCGCTTTGTCCTCGGATATCGGTTGCTTTTCCGATGAGACGACATGGAGAATCACCGTCGCGGTCGGCATTTCGACAGCGTAGGTTTCGCCATCTTTGGCATTGAACAGCTTGGCGGCCGCAATGAGCGGTAGCTGTTCGGCTGGACGCACACCTGAATTGGTAGTAAAAGCAATCTTGCGGGCCTCGAGGTCCTTGGCAATCTGGCTTATCGACTTTCTTTCCGCCACCAGTCGTTGCGCTTCCGGTAACGCATTCGGTGCCAGGCGAAGCTCCTGTATCGTGTACACGCGCCGCCCGGCAAAGAGTTCAGGGTGATCGGCGTAATACAGTTTCGCATCCTCCGTGCTGGGCTTCGGCTGACCCGCTGCAACCTGTTCGAGATAGCTGCGCACAAGAATCTCGCGGCGGGCTTCGTCAATCGCTTGTACGACTTTCGGATTGTCGCCAAGCCCGGAGGCCTCCGCCTGCTGGACAACCAGTTGCTGATCTATCAGCTTGTCCAGAATCGCACTCTTGGCCTGGACGCCGACTTCACCCGCAATGTCCTGAGCCTCACCGAGCATCGAATTGACTTGCTGCATCGAGATCGCATCGCCATTGACTCTGGCCACCACCTGGGAGGCCGGCTTGGATTGCTCGCCACTACGGCAACCGCCGAGCAACGGCATCACCGCCAGCGCGGCCATCAGGAATAGGTACTTTTCAATGACTATCAATTGGTTATCCACGATGATATGCGTGCCGCACGTTAGCTGATGCATTCTAAAGGCATGTTGCGATTTCGCGAATAGCCTGTTCGGGCCATTCACACATTAGTGCGCGGCTGAGTTTCCTTCTATTCCCAATTTCGGTCTTGCTTTGAGAGAGATATCGGGATGATTCGCCCAGGCGTGGAAAGAACAGCCGAATTTGGCGGAACGTTCCGCGTGACTACGCAGTTTGCCCCAACCATGGAGCCGTCACCGATCTCAATACCGCCCAGTACGCATGCGCCGGAGTATATATCCACGCCATTGCCAATCTTTGGAAGTCCGGGTGTATTCCCTGCGCCGATCGTTACACCGTGAAAAATGAGGCAATCTTCGCCGATCTCCGCGCTCCCGATCATCAGGTTACGGGGGTGAATAAGACGAACCCCCGCTCCGATTCTCACTCCGCGCCGCCCAGCCCACAAATCAACATTCAAGAAGAAATATGGCACGTGAAGCACGCGGTAGAGTATCCACGCCGGCACACGAAGAAACGGAGTAGGCAATGAACTCGCCCACATCCCGTACCGATAGACCGCGACGACCCAAAACCCGGTATCTCTATACCACTTGTTGCATCTCTTCGCGTCGCGTTTCAGATATTCGAACATGATCGCGCCCTCGTCCTAAACGAAACCAACATGGCACACTTGGTGTTGAGTAGTCGTTTGCCGCAACCATCCTGTTCGGGCGGGCTTCCGGAAGACATACACGACTATTACATCAATCGAATCAAAAAATTCTCTGGCAGTAATTCGCGTTCGTCGACGGTAATCCCAAGAGCACCCGCAGAAACTCAATAACCTCCGGTATGCCCGTCGAATCGACAATTCCTCGCTCAAGCAACGACATGTTTTCGTCAAGGGACATCGACGAAGTCGCGGACCTTCTGCCTAGTCGACATGCATTTCCCCTGAGCCGGACCTATATCTAATTTAGATAGCTCACTTACATACTTTCGCGACTCACCAAGCAGCAGAGCGCTGCATTCTATCAAACCACGGTCTTCGCGAAAGTCAGCCATGGCGGCACGGTTCCCGCTTCACTGTTGCGAGCATGCGCGGCGAAAAGCCGGTTACCAGAGCCGTGCCGACGACCACAACAGCCGCCCCGATCAGCGTGTGCCAACCCACCGCCTCGTCGAGGAACAGCCAGCCCCATAACACGCCGAACAACGGAATCAGGAAAGTCACCGTCAGTGCCGGCGCCGGACCGATGTCGCCAATCAAGCGGAAATAGAGGAGATAAGCCACGCCACTGCACACCACGCCCAGCGCCACTACCGTAGCAGCGATACCGACGCCGGGCGGCGCCGGCGTTGCAACGAACGGCAGCACCGGCGCCATCAACAGACTCGCCGCCCACATGCTGCCGTGGGCGTTGGCGAATGGTTCTACCGTCGGTGCCGACTTCGCGTAGTTGCTCGCCAACGCATAACAAAACGCCGCGCCCAGCGACGCCGCGATGGCCAAGCCAGCCCCCGGTTGCATCGCCACGCTGTCGAAACCGACCAGCAGCGTCACACCCGCTACGCCCAGCGCCAGGCCTGACAGTGTGCGTGCGGACAACGGCGCGCTGTACCACAGCGCCGCGATCAGCGCGCCCCACAATGCCGACGTTGCGTTAAGGATCGACATGATCGAAGCGGGCAACGCCATCGCCGCGAACCCGAACAACAGGAACGGCAACGCGGAATTGAACAAGCCGAGGATCAGGTAATGCCGCCAATGCGCGCGCCACATCAATGGCCGTCGCCACCACATGCCGACAGCGGCAAGAAAGAGCGCCGCCAAGACCACGCGCGCCTCCATCAGCGGTACCGGCCCCAGCGCGGGTGCGCCGACGCGGATCAGCAGGAAGGACCCGCCCCATATGGCGGACAAGACGAAAAGACGAGCCAAGCTGCCGGCATTCATGCGCGTGCTCCAAACAAGGTGCACAGTATCCACGAAAGTCGGGCATGGCGGCATGAAATGACCGGCATGGAGTACAGCTCGTTGCCGGTGTCAGCAGGTGCGGGTAAGCTCGACACCTGCGCTTGCGTTGTCCGCCGCATCATGCCTCACACATTCATCGACCACATCGCCATCACCGCGCCGTCGCTCGAAACCGGAGCGGCGTACGTGCGCCGTGTCCTCGGCGTGTCGCCGCAGGCGGGAGGCGAACACGCGCGCATGGGCACGCACAATCTGCTGTTGC
>JAGVII010000607.1 GCA_020056155.1 Afipia sp. | reverse complement strand
GGATCGGCTTCGGCGAACTGATAGGCGCTGATAATGCCGTCGCGCACGCTCTCCCCGCCGATGTCGGCGAGCTTCCACACCGCATGGGCGCGCGCGAGCCGGCGGTCCGCAAGATTGGAAAGAATTCGCAGGAACACCCGTCCGCCGCTCCATGCCGCGATATGCGGCGCGATCTTCTCCGCCATGGTGTTGACGGCGTTCGCGCCCATCGCATCGCGCGTATCGACGATCAGATGCGTGATGACCATGGGCCCGCCCAGCGTATCGAGAATCCGCACCTCGACATCGCGGAAGCCGCCGCCGAGCTTGACCAGCAGCGGATCGCAGGCATCGCAGATCGCCTTGATCTCGTCGCGCTTCTCCAGAAGCCGGAGCCTTGCCGCGTAAGGATCGGATACATCGACCGCCTGCACCTGCGCGATCATCAGCGTGCCGGATACCGACGTGGTAAAGCCTGCATCATAGGTCTGTCGCGCTGCGTTGCAGACCGCGGCGACCACCGACGACTCTTCGGTCGCCATCGGCACCAGCACGTCTTCGCCATCGACCTTCACATTGGTCGCGATGCCAATCGGGACATTCATCGTGGCGACGACGTTTTCGATCATCTTGTCGGCAAGCTGCGGCGCCAGGTTGCCCATATCGGCAAGGTGAGCCGCAGTCGCCGGATCGAGGCCAGCAAATGCGGCCACCAGATCGAGCCGCTCCTGCGGCGACTTGCGATGAAATCCGGCGATCCGCGAACTGCGGTTCGCGCCATGCGTGGCGACAGTCATTCTTTGGCGTCTCCCAGACCGAAGTCCTCTTGAGGGGATTCTCGGCCGCGGAAACTGTATGGTGACGGGGGTACGCCACAAGGAACACTTTGCACAATTTCAGGAAGGTCCGTACCATTCGCAACATGGGTACAGTTCATCATATCAATCGCGGAACCACGCGATCGCGCATTGAAACCATCGTCGATACGATCATTGCTCGGATCGAGCGCGGCGTGATCCGGCCTGGCGAACGTCTGCCATCGATCCGCGGCGCATCGGAAATGTTCGGTGCATCAAAGAATACCATTGTCGATGCGTATGACCGGCTGGTCGCGTCGGGGCAGATCGAGAGCAAACCCGGCTCCGGCTTTTACGTCTCGATGCATCGTCCCAAGCGCGCGGAAACAGCCGGACCCGCGAAAGTCGAAGCCGTCGACAGCGTCTGGCTGCTGCGCGAGCAACTCGAAAAACGTTACGAGGTGCGTGTCGGTGACGGCCGTCCGCCGGCGGCGTGGATGGAAGGCTCGGAGGTCGGCCCTTATCTGCGGCCGGTCAGCCGGCCGGGTCAGCGCAATCTGCCCGAAAGTTACGGCAGCCCCTACGGCCTGCTGCCGCTGCGCCAGCGCATCGCGGGTCTTTTGGCCGAGCGATCGATCGGCGCGGAGCCGACGCAGGTCTTGCTGACGCAGGGCGCGAACGACGCGCTCGACATGATCGTGCGGCAGTATGTCGAGCCGGGCGATCCCGTTCTCGTGGACAGCCCCGGTTACTATCCGCTGTTCGGCAAGCTTCGGCTCGCCAAGGCGCGGCTGATCGGCGTGCAGCGAACCGCGGACGGGCCGGACCCGGACGATCTCGCCGCCAAGGCTGCCAGCACCGGCGCGCGGATGTTCTTCACTCAATCGCTGGCGCACAATCCGACCGGCTGCTCGATCACGCTTCCGGTCGCCTACCGCCTGCTGCGCACAGCCACCGAACACAATCTGCGGATTGTCGACTCAGATCCGTTCGCCGATGTGTTGTCGAACAACAGTCCCCGACTCGCCGCGCTCGATCAGCTCGACCGCGTGATCTATGTCGGCACCTTCGCCAAGACCCTCTCCGCCAGCCTCCGCTCGGGATACATCGCTGCCAATGCCGACACCGTCGCGCGGCTGGCCGATCTCAAGATGATCACGCGCGCCAACAGTTCGGGTTATATCGAACAGATCATCTACGACCTGATGACCAGCGGACGCTATCGCGGCCATCTCAAGCGCCTGACCGGCCGCATCGAAGCGGCAACCCGTCAGGCCAACGACACATTGTCACGCCTTGGCCTGCCGGTATTCGGCCAGCCACGCGGCGGATTCTATATGTGGTGCGAACTGCCCGGTCATATCGATGACACGCAGTTGTCGCGCATCGCCGCCGAGCGCAGCATCCTGCTGGCGCCGGGGTCGGCATTCAATCCGGACGCAACTCCCGCCCGCCCTGCGATGCGCATTAATATCGCACATGTCGGCGATCCCCGGTTCGCAAGCTTCATCGCCGGGCATCAAACGCCATAGGGCACGTGACCGGCGCGCTGTACGCACAGCGGTCACAGCAAAGACGTTCCAGATTTTTGGCATCGCAACATTAACACGCAACAATTTTGTTCCGGCCAGCGCGCGGATTTCTGTTTCAAACAACCGTTTACTGCAATCATCCGATCTTTGCTTGACTCGAACTTCTCCGGCCAGCAGTCTGTCGGCTCTAATAAAAAGCATCGAACCCGAATTCAGATGCATCAGGGAGAAACGCATGAAGTCATTTCTCAGCCTTCTCGCAACAGCGAGCCTCGTCAGCGCCGGCGCCCTTTTCACACCAGGTCCTGCATCAGCCCAGCAAACCATCAAGATCGGTGTTCCAACCTCGGTCCAGCTTCAGGTCGGGCGCGACACGCAGAACGCCATTAAAATGGCGATCGAGGACATCAACAGCAAAGGAGGCCTCGTCGGCCGCAAACTTGAAATGGTTGTCGCGGACGAAACCGAGAACCCCGAACAGGGCATCGCAGCGATCAAGAAACTCACAGCCGACGACAAGGTCGATGTGCTGATCGGCGGTTACACCAGCGGCGTGACGCTGGCCCAGTTGCCCCACATTGCCAATGCGAAAACGATCTATCTCGGAGTCGGCGCGGCGTCTCCCGCGATCACCGCCAAGGTGAAAGCCGACTACGAAAACTACAAGTACATCTTCCGGGTTTCCCCGATCCATGCCGGCCATCAGGCCCGCGCGCTGGTTGATTTCATCAGCGGCAAGCTCAAGGGTGAGATGGGACTGAAGAAGATCGCCATCGTCGGCGAAAACGCGAAGTGGGTGCAGGATCTGGTGCCGATCCTGAAAAAGGGCGCGATAGCCGGCGGTACGGAAGTGCCGATGTCGGAGTTCTTCGACACCTCGACGTCGGACTTCTCGCCATTGTTCGCCAAGGTCAAGGCCAGCGGCGCGCAGTATCTGATCGTTATCCTGTCGCACGCCTCCTCGGACATTTTCGTCAAGCAGTGGCATGATGCGCAGGTGCCGATCCCGATCGGCGGCATCGACGTCAAGAGCCAGGACGCCGACTTCTTCACCCGCGTGAGCGGCAAGGCGCTGTCCGAGACCGTCGGCCTGTTCGCCACTCGCGCCCCGCTGACCCCGAAGACGATTCCGTTCTGGGATGAATTCGTGAAGCGCTATGGCACCGCGCCAGTCTACACCGGCGTCGGCGCCTACGATGCCATCTATGTCTACGCAGAAGCCGTGAAGCGCGCCAACTCGGTCGAGCCGAATGCGGTGATCAAGGAACTGGAGAAGACGGACTATGTCGGCATCGCCGGCAAGATCCAGTTCGACGAAGTCCACGATGTGAAGACCGGACCCGGCCTGCAGAATCTGCTGTTCGCGCAGTGGCAGAAGGACGGCGCCCGGATCGTGGTGTGGCCGAAGGCCGCGGAAACGGGAAAGATGATCCCGCCGCCCTGGATGAACTGAAGAGACTCACGTCGTGAGAACGGCGGCCGGTAGCAACCTTACCGGCCGCCGATCCCGAAGGCTCGCCTACCCGACGCCTCGTGATCCGATTCTGACATCCATATCCTCAGCAGCAGGGCGGTTATGCTCGAAATCCTGATCTATGGCGCTGTGTCCAGCGCGATCTACGCGATGCTCGCGGTGGGCTTCACGCTCATCTTCGGCGTTGCCCGCATCCTCAATCTTGCCCACGGCGCGTTCTATGCGCTCGGCGCCTACGCGGCCTACGTCTTCACCTCCCTGCTCAACGTGCCGCTGCTGCTCGCAGCGCCGCTGGCCGTTTTGCTGGTCGCGGGATTTGGCGTGCTGATGGAGCGGTTTCTGGTACGGCCGTTGCGGGCCTCGCAACTGGCGGTGCTGATGATCACGCTCGCCGTATCGCTGGCCGTGGAGCAGGCGCTGTTCATCACCTTCGGCTCCGAGTATCGCAACGTCCCCTCTTTCGTCGCGGACAAGATTTCGATCGGCGGAGTCGATATCGGCGGGCAGAGATTGCTCGCCCTCGTTGCGGGCATTCTGGTGCTGCTGACGCTGTGGCTCTTCATTCAACGCACACGCCTCGGCGCGGCCATTCTCGCGGTGTCGCAGGACCCCGAAGCCGCGCAGTACATGGGCATCCCCACCAACCGCATCTTCTCCATCGTGATGGCGATTTCGGCCGGCACCGCGGCGCTCGCCGGGGTGCTGGTCTCGCCGTTCCTCACCGTGCAGCCGACCATGGGACTGCTGCCGATGGTGAAGGCCTTCGCCATCGTCATCGTCGGCGGGCTGGGCTCGATCCCCGGCAGCATCATCGCCTCGCTGATCCTCGGTTACTCCGAAACCATCGTGGCGTATCTGGTCTCGACATCATGGACCGAACTGGTGTCCCTCGTCGCAGTCGTCATCACCCTCATGATCAGACCGTCCGGGATTCTCGGCCGGCGGGCGGCGTTCTGACATGCGGCAGATTTCACTGATCGACCTTGCTGGCGGTATAGCCGTGGTGGCCGTGCTCGCGTTCGCCCCGATGCTCATTTCCAGCAACTATCTCACCGGCGTGCTGACCGTATGCGTCATCTACGGGATCTGGGCGTCGAGTTGGGATTTCATGTCGGGCCTGACGGGCCGCGAGAATTTCGGCCACTCGCTGTTCATCGGCGCGGGCGCCTACACCGCAGGATTCCTGGCGACGATCTGGTTCACGAACCCGTGGTACAGCCTGCCGGCCGCAGTCGTCATCGCGGTCGCGTTCAGCCTGATCGTCGGCTTCCCGACATTGCGCCTGCGCGGCCCCTACTTCGCGCTGGCCATGCTGTCGGCCTCCGCGATCCTGCAACGTCTCTGCCTGATTTTCTGGGAATACACCGGCGGCGAGGAAGGCCTTTATGGTCTCGAGCCGCTGATCCGCAACCCCCTGCACTACTACTGGTTCGTGCTGGCGATTCTTGTCGTCACCGTGATCGTGCTGACATTGCTGGCGCAATCGCACTGGGGCCTGTTGCTGCGCGCCATCCGCGGCGACGAGGCGACCTGTCAGGCGGCGGGAATCAATGTCACGTTCTACAAGATCGCGTCACTCGCCATCAGCGCGGCGTTCGCCGGGCTCGGTGGCGCGCTCTATGCGCACTACCAGTTGCAGGTCAGCCCGCCGCTGTTCTCGGTAGTGGTGTCGATCACCGTCATCATCATGGTCTATGTCGGCGGCATCGGCTCGATCTATGGCGCCGCGATCGCCGCGATTTTGCTCACGCTGCTCACCGAAATGCTGCGCGGCTTCGGCGAATACCGGCTCTGGATCTACACCCTCACCCTGATGCTGATCCTGTTCTTCCTGCCGAACGGCCTGATCGCGCCGCTCTGGCGCAGAATGACGGAGCGCTTCCGATGACCGCGCTTCTCGAAGTCAACGACGTCACCAAGCGGTTCGGCGGCCTTACCGCCGTGAAGAACGCAACCTTCACGCTGCAGAAAGGCGAGTTCACCGGAATCCTCGGACCGAACGGAGCCGGCAAGACAACGCTGTTCAATCTTCTCACCGGCTTCATGCCGCCGACATCCGGCACCATCACCTTCAATGGCGAAGCGCTCCAGAGTCTCGCGCCCTACAAGATCGTCAATCGCGGCATGGCGCGCACCTTCCAGCTGACACGGCCGTTCGTCGGTATGAACCTGCTCGAAAACGTACTCGTCGCCTGCATGTCGCCACGCGCCCATGTCGACAAGGACAAGGAAGAACGCGCGCGCCACCTCCTCGAACAGGTGGGCCTCGGCGGACGCGGGCTGGAGCCGGTCGAAACGCTGCCTTACGGCGACCTGCGGCGGCTCGAAATCGCACGCGCGCTGGCGACCCGGCCCGATCTCTTGTTGCTCGATGAACCCTTCGCCGGATTAGGCAGCAGCGAGATCGAACCGCTGGCGCAACTGATCAAACGTCTGCATCGTGAGGAAAACCTGACCATTCTTCTGATCGAACACAAGCTGCGCGAATTCATGGCGCTGGTCTCCCGGGTGATCGTGATGAATTTCGGCGAGATCATCGCCGTCGGTCCGCCCGACG
>JAGVII010000188.1 GCA_020056155.1 Afipia sp. | reverse complement strand
GTCCGCCCCGACAAGCTGATGCTGCGCGGATATCCGTAGTTCGGGCTGCGATTGACGCTGACGCACCCGGATCGACTAGGTCCAGCGCCGCTCGAAGCTGCGCCGTACCAGCGCCAGTCCTAGTGCAGTTCTCCGCGAGATACCGGCGGAATGCCCGCGCACCCGGCACGCCGTGGAATGCACCGACCAGATGCCGCGTGATGGAATGAAGCCGTGTCCCGGCTGCAAGCTCGCGCTCGATGTAGGGCATCAACGATTCAATCGCATCATGCATTGTCGCATGCGGTGCGGTCTCGCCAAACAGTTCCGGATCGACGCCAAGCAACCGCCAGGGCTCGTGGTAGGCCGCGCGTCCCAGCATCGCGCCGTCCACATCCGCAAGATGCTGCTTCGCGTCCGCGATGGTGGCGATGCCGCCATTGATAATGACGGGAACACCGGGCAACGTCTTCTTAAGACGATAAACTCGATCATAGTCGAGCGGTGGGATGTCGCGATTTTCCTTCGGGGACAATCCGTTGAGCCACGCCTTGCGTGCGTGAACGACCAGCGCATCCGAACCTGCGGCGATTACGGCACGGCTCAGCACGTCGAGCGCTGCCTCGGGATCCTGATCGTCGATGCCGATGCGGCATTTCACAGTGACGGGAATCTTCACGGCCTGTTTCATCGCGGCGACACATTCCGCAACGAGTAGCGGCTCTGCCATGAGGCATGCGCCGAAACGACCGTCCTTCACCCGGTCGGACGGGCATCCGACATTGAGATTGATCTCATCGTACCCGAAGCCTTCACCGATCCGAGCGCTTTCGGCGAGATCACGCGGGTTCGATCCGCCAAGCTGAAGCGCGACAGGATGCTCGCTCGCATCGAATCCGAGCAGCCGTTGACGGTTGCCATGAATGACCGCACCTGTGGTCACCATCTCAGTATAGAGCCGGGCACGGTGCGTCAGCAGACGGTGGAACACGCGGCAATGCCGATCGGTCCAGTCCATCATGGGCGCCACAGAAAAGCGATAGTCTTGATATTTCAAACCTTTATCCTATGCTTTCAATGGGATGAAGCAGGAACGTGTGCAAGCCAAACTAGACGAAATTGCACACGTTTGTACCCCTTTTGACCTCTCAGTGCACACATAGCGCACACGAAAGTGGGAGTGCACATGCGTGGCGACTTTCACTCAACTGGCATCCGGAAACTAGCGCGTCCAAGTGCGCCGCAAGACCCGTTATGTGGCCGAGACGTTCCGAAGACGCAAGGAAAGCAAGGCGCCGGACCTGCCACGTTGGCGAAACCTATCCTTTATCAGGACCATCGTCTCGCACGCAGCAGCGGTTCACGGTACCGAAGCCTCGGCAGAGGACGTTCGCTTGGCACGAATAGCCTCAGCCGCCTCGAATTCCTGACCGGAAAACGCCTCACACCCGAGATCATTGAAGAGGCTGCACGTCTGGCGAGCGAACAGGCTGAATGTCTGTCAGACCACTAAGCCTCTACGGACTACCGCAGGCACCTCGTCAGGACCGAGGTCGTACGGGCCTTCGCGTCCCTGATCGAAACGAGATGATCGGGAGCGATAGCATCGCCGCATACAGCGTGCCCCCCCCCCAATCCTAGTTAACAAAGGGATTAACTATCTATGCGGCTACAGAGAACTTCGCGCCTGAATGCGCGGTACGCCGAGACGCGCGTCCGACTTGCCGGGCGTCGGCGCGGACAGGCGCAGCAGCGCGACGTCCGCCGTCGCCCGATGCGCCCCTATGGACTGCGCGTTGTAGCGCGGATGCACCGCGACCTGTTGCGGGGCGATCAGCCACGGCAGTTTCGTCGAGTAGTCGATCACACGATTGGCGGTGCTCGGCGCGATGCAGTGCGCGGCGGTCGAGATGATGTTCGGTGCGATCATCGTGCCGGTGCAGACGCCGCCGCCCGCGACATCAGGCAGGCCGTGATGCGATCAAACTAGTCATTCAGCATAGATACGGTTTGCGCTGAGGGCGCGCAGACCAATGTCGATTCCAGCGTATCGAGGATGTTCTCGATCGTATAACGCTTGTCCCATAAGCGATTTTTCTTGGAGCGCAGCTTTTCGAGTGCCTCTTCCCGCGCTGAAAGGATGGCGTTCGCGTAAATCGCAAACACTGTCAGACGTTGTTCAACAAGTTCAGCTGGTAGCGGGATCATTCTTTTCAGATGCGCGAAGCAAGCGACATATCCGGCGTTCCATTTGTTATTGAGAGCTGCCCGTAACGTCTCGCGATCCGACGCCTGAAGATTGGATGTAAAGCGGATGTAACCGCGCCACCGCGGATCGTCGGCGAGTTCCACAACAGGCATGACTAGGATCAGCACCACTTCGCGAACGCTGGCAGGACCTCCGCGAGCCTCCATTGCCTGAAGCATACCTTGACGGCGCCCTTCCAGCACTTCTGCGCCATCGACGATAAGCTGTCGGATCAACTCCTCTTTCGATCCAAAGTGATAGTGCAAGGCAGCGTTATTTCGCTGTCCTGCAGCGGCGACAATCTGCTGGACCGTCACGCCCTCCACCCCATGCCGCGCAAACAGCATCTGCGCAGCTTCTTTAATCTGATTTTTCGTTTGCAGGGACGGCGCGCGGGAAACCGCACGGGGCTTACTTGACATGGAAAGTGCTCTCATTCAAATTAAGTGAAATTGCTTAATAAGGAAGTCGGAAGGATCGGATATGCGCATTCTTGTTGTTGGTGGCGGCATTGGCGGACTGACAGCGGCGATTGCATTGCGGCATCACGGTATAGACGTGACCGTACTGGAGCAAGCCGAGGTCATGACGGAAATCGGGGCCGGCATTCAGATCGCCAGCAACGCCGCCATCGTGCTCCGGGAAATCGGGGTTGAAGCCGCGATCCGAAACGTGGGCGTCAAGCCTTTGTCTTACGACTATCGTGACCTACGCACCGGCAAGATGCTCTATCAGGCGCCTTTGGGCGACGAAGCTGCTGCTCGCTATGGCGCCCCAATGTATAATATTCATCGCGCTGACCTCGTTCAGATCCTTTACGACGCGCTACCGCGCGAGGTCGTCAAGTTTGGTGCGCGGTGCATGAGCGTTTCTCAGTCCGCTGACAGCGTTGAGGTTCGCCTGCAATCCGGCGAGATCCTGCACGCTGACGCCATCATCGGATGTGATGGCATTCATTCGGTCGTGCGCCAGCAACTGCGCGGCCAGGAAGAGAAGCACTTTGCCAACATTCTGATGTGGCGCTCGCTCATCCCGGCCGCCGATCTCGAAGGCCTTGGACTCGAAGAGCGCGGCAATTACTGGTTCGGTCCCGGTCGGACGCTGATCACCTACTGGGTGCGGCCTAAAAATCTCTACAGCATCCTTGCATCGGTGCCGGCGAGTGAAGTGCATCGCGAGTCGTGGGCAGAAGACGGCGACATCAGCGAGATGCTGAAGTCGTTTGAAGATGCCGAGCCGCGCGCGCGCGCAATGCTGGAAAAATGCAAATCGGCCTTCATTACCGGCATGTACTACCGTGATCCAATCGACAACTGGACATCGGGGCGCATCACTCTGCTTGGGGACGCAGCCCACCCGATGGTTCCCTTCCTTGCAGCCGGCGCAGGGCAGAGCATTGAAGATGCCTGGACTCTCGCCCGCGTCCTGTCGCGGAACCAGAATGATCTGCCCGGCGCACTTCTCGAATACCAGCGCCGCCGGTTGCCCCGTACAACCCGTATTCAGGCTGGCGCAAGAGCTGTCGTGAAGTTGATGCACGAAACCGAGCAGCAGCGCGTGCTCAACCGCAACGGCCGCTTGAAGGGCATGGCGCGCATCGACCCGATGGCCGAAACCAGTTGGGGCCTAGCCTGGGATTACGACGTTGTGAAATCCGTGGAAGGCCCTCCCGGAGAAGTGCTCAACGTCACCGGACTGCGTGAAGGCAAGCAGTTGCAGCGACCGGAGAGCCGGCGCGCCTTTGATATGTGGAAATATGCATTCCAGCCGGAGGACGTGGCGAGAGGGCATGACGGTCTCCGCGACGCATATGAGCGTTTTCTGACCACGAACTTTCCTGCTCCCGGCAATATCGAGATCGAAGAACTAGAACTCGGTGACGTCAAGACATGGCGCGTGTCGGGACAGGGATCAAAGGGAAAAAATGTCGTTCTGCATTTCCATGGCGGCGGCTATCTGATCGGTTCGGCGAAGGGCTCTATTGAATATGCTGCCCGGCTTGCAAACGCGGTCGATGGGGCTTGCTACTCGGTTGAATACCGCCTCGCTCCAGAACATCCCTATCCCGCGGCGATCGACGATGCCATCTGCGCGTATCGCGCTCTGATGGCGCGCGGGATTCCTTCATCCTCCATTCTTCTGTCCGGCGAATCCTCAGGGGGCGGATTGGCGATTGCGTTGGCCCTCGCTTTGAAGACCGCGGGCGACCCGTTGCCAGCCGGCATTCTGTCAGTTGCGCCTTTTGCCGATCTAACCCTGTCTGGACCAAGCGTCCGTGCGTTCAACGGAGATGATCCCGCAGCCAACCGGGACCTGCTAACCTTCATGGGAGCGTCCTATTTCCAGGGACATGAGCCGACCGATCCTCTCGTGTCGCCCCTGTTCGGCGATCTGAAAGGACTGCCTCCCCTCTTTTTGACTGCGACCCAAGGTGAAGTCCTACTCGACGATACAACCCGTATGGCCGAGCGAGCAAAGAGTGCCGGTGTCGATGTCACCCTGCGACTCGTTGAAGATTCCGTCCACGTCTACACCATCTTTCCGTTCCTTCCGGAAACGAAAGCGACGATGGACGAGATGGCGACATGGGCCAGGCGACACCTGCAGCGAAATCAGCCGCACGGCCAAGCCGCGGAATAGTTCAAATCAACATAATCAGTGGAGCAACGACAATCGTGTCGCGAAGGCTCTGATAACAAATATCCAGGGAGGATAATACATGAGAGCAATTCTGAGCGCCGTCCTCGCGGCAGCAACATTTTGCGCAAGCCAAGGCGACACCTATGCGCAAAACACCGACATCTCCGACGGCGTGGTCAAGATCGGCGTCCTGACCGACATGACTGGCGTATTCTCTGACCTTGCGGGTCAAGGCGCCGTGACAGCCGCACAAATGGCGATTGACGACTTTGTCACCGCCAACAAGCCGCCCTTCAAAGTCGAGCTTCTGTCCGCCGACCATCAGAACAAGCCGGACATTGGATCTGGAATAGCTCGACAGTGGTTTGATACGAACGGTGTGGATCTCATCACTGATACGATCAATTCCGGCGTCGCCCTCGCCGTATCAGGCGTGGCGGAATCGAAGAACAAAATGCTTATCGTGACCGGTTCAGGCTCCACGCGCCTGACCAACGAGCAATGTTCACAAAATACGATCAGCTATACGTGGGATACATATTCTTACGCCAACGGGCAGGCCCGCATCGTCAAGAATCTTGGGCTCGACACATGGTACTTCGTTGCTGTGGACTATGCGCTCGGAAAGTCTCTTGTCGCTGAAGCGTCTGGAGCCATCACACGATCCGGTGGAAAAGTCGTGGGCACCGTCAATCATCCCATTAGCACGACCGACTTCTCTTCGTTCCTGCTTCAGGCGCAAAGTTCGAAGGCTAAGGTGATCGGACTGGCAAATGCGGGAGCGGACCTGCTCAACTCCATTAAGGCCGCAAAGGATTTCAATATCAGTCCCGGTCAGACCATCGTGCCGCTCGTCGGCACCATTACTGAGGTGAACGCACTCGGCGCTGCCGCCGCGCAAGGAATGCTCCTTGTCGAGCCATTCTACTGGGATTTGGACGACCGCTCTCGCCAGTGGAGCAAGCGCTTCTTCGACAAATTTGGAAAGATGCCCAACTTCGTCCAGGCAGGCGCTTATTCCGCAGTGGCCAATTATCTGCAAGCCGTACAAGCGACTGGCAGCGACGAGGCAGGCATCGTCATGAAGAAACTCAAGTCAATGCCGCTCAACGACATGTTCGCACGCAACGGAAAAATTCGCGCTGACGGGCGGATGGTACATGATCTCTATCTGGTTCAGGTCAAATCGCCAGACAAAATGAAGGGCAAATGGGATTACTACGACGTGAAAGAGACCATTCCGGGAAATGAGGCCTTTCAGTCGCTCGAAACATCCCGATGCAAGCTTGTCGGAAAATGATTTGAACACTCGCGGGACCACTGCGTGAGCGTCACGCAGTGGTTTTATTCTTCCGTCTCTGAAACGAGACTTTGGAAAACGGGAATCCTTCAAAGGTTGAGTGGAGACTGGCCCCCGATTTCGGAAGATAGTGGTTCGAATCCGGTTTCTGTGGAAACTCCGCATGCACGATAGGCCCGCTATTGGCGGGCTGCGCAGGATTGAAGCGAGACCATAATACCGCGCACACCAAAAGAAATGCAAAGTCTGTTTGGACGCCCCGTCGGAATGCAGCAATTTGACGTTCAGCAAATCGTTGTCCGTGCCTCAAATCGGATAGTGCTGAGGGCCGGTTTCAATCGTGATCCATCGCAGTTCGGTGAATTCAGCCACACCCGCCTTGCCTCCGAAGCGCCGAAAACG
>JAGVII010000793.1 GCA_020056155.1 Afipia sp. | reverse complement strand
GCTTGCCGCTGGGTGCTTTGCTTGCGCTGATGCGTTTTCCGGGACGAAGCGCAATTGTGGTGTTCGTCAACGCCTTCATGGGGCTGCCGCCCGTCGTTGCTGGTCTCGCTGTCTATCTCCTGCTGTCGCGATCCGGGCCGCTCGGCAACCTCGGCATTCTGTTTACGCCGACGGCGATGATTGTCGCGCAGGCGGTCTTGATCCTGCCCATCATTGCTGCCCTGACACGCCAAACAATTGAAGATCTGTGGACCGAGTATCGCGATGAACTTTCGGCGATGGATGTCGGTCCACTCGGCCGGATAACGACACTCTTGTGGGATGCACGGTTCAGTCTGCTGACTGCGCTGCTTGCGGGATTTGGACGTGCCGCGGCGGAAGTCGGCGCCGTCATGATTGTCGGCGGCAACATAGAAGGCTTCACCCGCACCATGACCACGGCGATTGCCCTCGAAACGTCGAAAGGCAATCTGCCGCTCGCGCTCGGTCTGGGCGTGGTTCTTGTGATGATCGTTCTGGCTATCAATGCGGCGGCGTGGGGCGCACGAGTCTGGTCTGAACGGCAGGCGGGTTGATGATGCGGGCGCCGGTGACCGATCTTCCGATTGTACTCGATCGCGTTTCGGTGCGCGCTGGCGTTACGACGATTCTCGACCACTTGACGCTGACCTTATCGTCAGGGTCACCGACGCTCGTCATTGGGCCGAACGGAGCAGGCAAGAGCACGTTGCTGCGCCTGTGCATGGGCCTTACGGTGCCGGCTGGCGGCCGCATCACGTGGGGTGGCCGTGCCGACGCAAAGCCGACACGCCGCGCGTTCGTGTTTCAGCGTCCGGTAATGTTACGCAGGACTACCGCAGCCAACGTCGCTTACGGCTTGACCCACGCAAATTGTCCGCGTGAGAAGCTGGCTGCGCGCACGGCCGAATTGCTTGAGCGCGTGGGTCTGTCCGATCTGGCGCTGCGTCCTGCTCGCCGTCTGTCGGGGGGGGAGCAGCAGCGATTGGCGTTGGCACGTGCGTTGGCGCGCGATCCGGAACTGCTTTTGCTCGACGAGCCGACCGCAAGTCTCGACCCCGCCGCCACGCGCAGCGTCGAGGAGATCATTCGTGCTGCCGCGCAATCCGGCATCAAGATCGTAATGGCCTCGCACGACCTGGGTCAGGTGCGGCGACTTGCTGGCGACGTCGTTTTCATGGTGCGGGGCAGCGTGCGCGAGCAAACCCCGGCAGAGGATTTTCTCAAAAGCCCGTCGACGTCGGAGGCCGTGGCCTTCGTAAACGGCGATCTCGTTGTCTGATTGGAGGGACATGTCATGAAACGCCGATACGCCTCTTTTGCCCTTGCGCTCTCGTTGCTCGCGGTAGCGTTCACAACACCTGTCTCCGCGCAGGATAAATCCATTGTGGTCGCTTCGACCACATCGACGCAGGATTCTGGTCTGTTCGGTTACATTCTGCCCCTGTTCAAGGCCAAAACCGGAATAGAAGTGAAAGTTATCGCGCAGGGCACCGGACAAGCGCTGGATACCGCACGGCGCGGCGACGCCGACGTCGTCTTCGTGCACGCAAAATCGCAGGAAGAGAAGTTCGTCGCCGAAGGGCATGGCGTAAAGCGCTTCGATGTCATGTATAATGACTTCGTCCTAATCGGCCCGAAAAGCGATCCGGCAGGTGTTGCTGGAACAAAGGATATCGTCGCCGCGCTAAAGATTATTCAGGGGAAGGCCGTGCCGTTCGTCTCCCGAGGCGACAAATCTGGCACGCATTCGGCTGAACTTGCGCTGTGGAAGCAGGCTGGCATCGATCTTCAGACAGCCAAGGGTCCGTGGTATCGCGAAATTGGGCAGGGCATGGGCGCCGCGCTCAATACGGCTGGAGCGATGAATGCCTATGTGGTGTCCGACCGGGGCACGTGGCTTTCTTTCAAGAATCCCGGCGACCTCATCATTGCGGTCGAGGGTGACAAGCGGCTGTTCAACCAGTATGGCGTCATTTTGGTGAACCCGGAGAAGCATCCGGCCGTGAAGAAAGACCTCGGCCAAAGCTTCATCGACTGGTTAACGTCAGCCGAAGGTCAGAGCGCTATTGCGGCCTATCAGGTCAACGGCAAGCAGCTTTTCTTCCCTAACGCCGAGAAAAAGGCGTCCTGAGGCTAGAGGTCTATTTTTTCGTTTCAGGCGGACAATCGGGCCGCACTGCCATCGCCTTTCCGTCGCTCTGAACCGTCGGCGCGGCGGAATTGGCGTGTCCACCTGCCGACGGCAGAATTGCGCTCTTTTCCATGCTTGTCGACGTCTGGGCTTTTGTGCCGGCATTGCCCGTGGTCGAGCCAGATGGTGTAGTATTGCAACTCGTTTCAGGCTTTTCGGCTCCGGACGTGGAAGTCTGTGCCAACAACGGCGTTGCAGCAAACAGCCCCGCGACGGCGGCGGCGACGAGTTGAGTGCGCATTTTGAACCTCTGCAGCTATAACAACTGGATGAAACCTGCTCCCCAACGTCCCATATTCGAGATGGTTCCTGAGCGTCCGCTGCTGACGTGCCGCGCAACGAGCGGTCATCGAGCGCCAAGATGATCCAGCGTTTACCGGCCTCGTTAATCCCGCTCGATGTCGCTCTTGGTCTGCTGCTTGACGGTGTCGAGCCGGTTGAGCCCATTGACACATTGCTTGAAGATTCTGTCGGTTGCATCGCAGCCGAGATTGCGCCCCTGCGAGCGGCGCATCCAGTGTTCAACATTGCAGCCGCCGACGGCTGGGCGATGCGGTCCCGCGATATCATCGGCGCATCATCCTATTCTCCGCTGGCGTTATCTGCGCCGCCGGTCTGGGTTGAAGCCGGCGATCGCTTGCCGGAGCATTGTGACTGCGTGCTTGATGCCGATATGGTCGAACAGACCGGAACGATAGTTCAGGTTCTCGCTGAGACAGTTCCCGGTCACGGCATTCGCCGGGCCGGAGACGACATTGCGGCCGGGCGTTTGATGATTCCGTCTGGGCGGCAGGTAAGTGCGCTCGACACGCTTGCTTGCCGTGCTGTCGGATTGGATATCATTCCGATCCGATCGCCACGTGTGTGCATCGTCGATGTGATGTCCACGGACGGAAACACAGCGTCCTCGCAGTTCATTCGTGAATTTGTGAAAGCTGCCGGTGCCCAGGTCATAGGTGTACAGACAAAAGGGCGCGACGCCGCCGACATTTCCGCTGCGGTGGGTGGGGGCAGTTACGATTTGCTTATAACGGTAGGCGGCACGGGGCTCGGCCGCACCGATGCAATGGTTCAGGCGCTGGCAGCACGGGGAGTTGTTTTGGCGCATGGACTAGCACTTCAGCCCGGGCGCACAGCGGCTATCGCAAACGTCGGCACGACGCCGATAATCGCCGCTCCCGGCGCCACCGACCAGGCTCTGGCAGTCTGCTTGCTGCTGGTTCAACCTGTGTTGGACCTGCTTACGAAGCGGTCGCCACGACAGGCTGTTGTTCGCCCCCTCGCGCGCAAGGTTTCTTCGTCTATCGGTTTAGCAGAAGTCGTGTTGCTGGAAGCTCTGGATGACAAATGGATGCCGATTGCCGCCGGGCAGCTTTGGCTGGACGCCATTGCCCGCAGTCACGCATGGCTTGCGGTACCGGGAGATAGCGAGGGTTATGCCGCCGGGACGGCAATCGGCGCATATCCCCTTCGCGATATGATGTGAGACTTTGAGATGATCAAGCCGTCATCGAGCAACGCAAGTATCGATCAGGAACAGTTTCTGACAATCCTATCGCGCGAAGTGGCTCTTGAACGCTTCGAAGCTGCACTGTTTCCGCGTGACATTGCGGCTGATGATCTCGCGGTGGCCGATGCGGTTGGGCTCGTGCTGGCGAGCGATGTCGTTGCGGCTGTCGATGTGCCGCCATTCGATCGCTCCAACGTCGATGGTTTTGCCGTACGGTCCGCCGATCTCGTCGCGGCGGGTGAGGCATTGCCGGTTCGTCTTCGCCTGAACAGCGAGATCATCGCGTGCGGAATCGCGCCGCAACTGCCCGTGACACAGGGTACGGCGACGCCGATTGCAACAGGCGGTCCTGTTCCGCGCGGTGCCGACGCCATCGTCATGGTAGAGCACACGCAACCTGCAGGCGCGGGCGCGGTCGAGATCAGGCGTGCGACGTCGCCCGGGCAGTTCGTGTCTTATGCGGGATCCGACATCGCGCATGGTGAGGTCTTGCTGCGGTCGGGAACGCTGATCGGATCGCGAGAAATCGGCATGCTTGCCGCGTCCGGCGTTGACCGCATTTGCGTCGTGAGGAAGCCGCGTGTCGCGATCTTGTCTACCGGGGATGAACTTGTTCAACCCGGCCAAGCTCTGCGTCCTGCTGCGATCTTCGATACCAACGGTGCTATTGTCACGGCTGCAGTGTCCGAAAATGGCGGTGAAGCGCGCTTTTTAGGCGCTTTTCCCGACGATGAGGACAAGCTCGAAGCCGTCATGCGCGATGCGCTGGCAAGCAGCGATATGTTGATACTTTCAGGCGGTACCTCGAAAGGCGAAGGCGACGTCTCCCATCGTATCGTCGCGCGGCTCGGCAAACCCGGCATCGTCGCGCATGGCGTTGCACTGAAGCCTGGAAAGCCGCTGTGTCTCGCAGTGTGTGACGGCAAACCTGTCGTTATTCTGCCGGGATTTCCCACGTCTGCGATGTTCACGTTCCACGACATGATCGTGCCGGTGCTGCGGCGTCTCGCAGGCTTGCCGCCGCGCAGCGATGCGCGTGTAACGGCGAAGGTGCCGGTGCGTATTGCCTCGGAGCTTGGCCGCACAGAATTCGTGATGGTTTCGCTGGTCGAAGGTGATGACGGATTGGTTGCTTATCCAACCGGCAAGGGTTCGGGAGCCATCACGTCGTTTGCTCAGGCTGACGGGTTTCTGAAGATCGATGCGCTTGCCGAGCAGTTACTGGCGGATACCCAGGCGGAGGTGACGCTGTTCACACCGCACGTGCGTGTCCCCGACCTGGTCATTGTGGGCAGCCATTGCACCGGTTTGGATCTCGTCACAGAGCCGCTGGCCCGGGCTGGTCTGTCTGTGCGTTCGATATCAGTGGGAAGTCTTGGCGGATTGTCCGCAGCACGGCGCGGCGAATGCGATCTCGCACCCATCCATCTGCTCGATGAGAAGACGGACACGTACAACACGCCGTTTCTTGCCCCCGGACTAGAACTCGTGCCGGGCTATCGGCGGATGCAGGGCATCGTGTTCCGCGCGGGCGACAAACGCTTTGAAGGTCTCAATGCCGAGAAAGCCGTGGGTGCAGCGTTGAAAGACCCGTCATGCCTGATGGTGAATCGCAATCAGGGCGCGGGCACGCGTATTCTCATCGACCGTTTGTTGGGAGAGGCGCGGCCGGATGGTTACTGGAATCAGCCGCGCTCGCACAATGCCGTCGCAGCAGCAGTTGCTCAGAACCGCGCCGATTGGGGCATGACCATCGAGCCTGTCGCGCGCGCGGCCGGACTCGGGTTTGTTCCGTTCGCCGAAGAGCATTACGATTTCGCGCTCGTGACCGCACGAAAGCAGCGTCCTGCGGTTCGGGTGTTTTTAGCCGCACTTGTGTCACCAGAGGTCCGGAAAGCATTGGAGCAGGCAGGGTTTCGGCCGGCATAAGCCGCTCGGATCAGGCGTCGTCGAGCACTGCGAGTTGCTCGGCATCCGCGACATCCTCGATCGTATTGGCATTGAAGAACGGGTCGAGCGGTTCGGTTGGCCACGTTACTGTCGCCAGTTTGTAACGAGCCGTCCATCGGTCGATTTTCCGCATGTCTTCCACCACCAGCGCGTGCCGCAGTTCGCCGCGCAATGCGACGTTCCAAAGTCCGATCACCGGGTGGGTCTGCTCGCCGGAGGCTGCGACCGCGAGCTGAGCATCATGCTCGATCCTCGCATGCTGTAACCGTGCAACCAGATCGCGCGGCAGGAACGGGCAATCCGTCGCAGCGCTGAGTATCCATTCGACATCCGGTCTGTGCACGGCGGCCCAGTCGAGAGCTGTGAGCACGCCGGCGAGGGGGCCTGCAAATCCTTCGACAGTATCGGCGACGACAGGAAGTCCAAACGAGGCGAAGCGCGCCGGATCTCCATTCGCATTAAGGATGAGTCCGTCGCATTGCGGCGCAAGTCGCGCGATCACGCGCTCAAGTATGGTGCGGCCGCCGATGGTCTTCATCGGCTTGTCGCCGCCGCCCATGCGCCGCGCCAAGCCACCTGCGAGAAGCACGCCGAGGGTGGGCGGCCGGTCGTCAGTCATCGTCGCTACCCTTGCGCCGGTGGCGCGCGGATTCTTCCGCGACAAACTCGAGACTCTGGTCGAAGACGATCCGGTCCTGTCCTGACAGCGCGATGAACCGTTTGCCCTTGGTCCGGCCGATCAAAGTCAATCCGACCTGCCGCGCCAGTTCGACGCCCCATGCCGTGAATCCGGATCGCGACACTAGAATGGGAATGCCCATTCGTACCGTCTTGATCACCATTTCAGAGGTAAGGCGGCCGGTGGTGTACATGATCTTGTCGGAGACATCGACCTTATGCCGCCAGGCCCATCCTGCAATCTTATCGACTGCATTGTGACGGCCGACGTCTTCCATATAGCAGACCGGTTCGCCGCGCTCGCACAGCACGCAGCCGTGAATGGCGCCGGCTTCGAGATAAAGCGAGGGGGCCGTGTTGATGGCGTGAGTCATCTGATAAAGCCATGAGGTGCGCAATTCTGCATTGGGCAGGGTCGCACCTTCGATGGCCTCCATCAGGTCGCCGAATGCTGTGCCCTGTGCGCAACCGGAGGTGAGAGTCTTCTTCTTCAGCTTCGCCTCAAAATTGGTACTGCGCTCGGTGTAGACGACCACGACCTGGAGGTCGTCGTCATAGACCACCTCAGTCACGATATCGTCGGTCTTGAGCATGTTCTGGTTGAGGAGATAACCGAGTGCGAGATACTCCGGATAGTCGTTGATCGTCATCATGGTGACGATCTCCTGTGAGTTCAGATAGAGCGTCAGCGGACGCTCAACCGGCACGCTGATCTCGATGGGAGCGCCGGTCTGGTCGATGCCCATGACGCGCTCGGTGAGGCGCGGATTCTTTGGATCCGGCATCACCCGCGATGCGGGCTGATCCTTCCTTGCGACTTTCACCTTGGCTTGAATCGTTTCAGTCATGGTTTACTCGATCACGATACGCGGCGCTGGTTTGGCCGTCGCACCCGTGGTGATGGACACCCAGAGTTGACGCGCGATGCCGATATAGTGCTTTGAATGAACGCCTTCGGGATCGGTTGCGACAATGGGGCGTCCGTCGTCGGATGTCTGGCGAATCGTGATGTCCAGCGGGATTTCGCCAAGGAATGGAATGCCGCGCTTTTCGGCGTCAAGCCGCGCACCGCCGTGCCCAAAGATCGGCGTGACATGATTGCAGGCTGGGCAGCAGAAGCTTGCCATGTTTTCGATCAGGCCAAGTACCGGGATGTTGACCTTCTTGAACATCTCTATGCCGCGCCTCGCGTCGATCAAAGCGATGTCTTGCGGCGTCGAGACGATGACCGCGCCCGCCAGCGGCGTCTGCTGCGCCATCGTGAGTTGCGCGTCGCCGGTGCCCGGCGGCAGATCAACGACCAGAATGTCGAGATCATTCCACGCGACTTCGCGAAGCATCTGCGTGATGGCCGAAATCACCATCGGCCCGCGCCAGACCATGGCGTTATCTTCCTCGACCAAAAACCCGATCGACATTACTTTGACCCCGAACCGCTCCAGCGGCTCGAGCATGCGCGGACCGAGCAGGCGTGGCTTGCCACGCAGGCCGAACAGCTTTTGCTGCGATGGGCCGTAGATGTCGGCATCGAGAATGCCGACTTTCAGTCCGAGTGCAGCGAACCCGAGCGCGAGGTTGCATGAGGTCGTCGATTTGCCGACGCCACCCTTGCCGGATGCCACGGCAACGACGTGCTTTACACCTGGAATGCCCGCGGCCCTCGATGTCGCGGGCGGGGTGGCATGGGTAACTGGCAAGTTCGATCTCCTGATCGACACGCTCGCGGCGCTGTTTCACTGCGATCCGAAGGGATCGTTCTTCTTGACTTCGCGCGCGCGTAAGTAGTCCTCAGTGGACATCACAGGTGGACGTTGCGGGGCAGCGTGCGGATCGAAGCTCTCGTTGACGACGGCCTCGACGCGGCAATCCGCGCACATCTTGATGACATCAAGCCGCCGCGCGTTGGCGCCTTCGAACATCCAGTGTTTCTCATGTAACTTCGAGAGTACGCGCTCGATCGAACTCCTGGTGCCGAACGGCGTGCCGCAGGCGATGCAATGGAAGGGTTCTTCTTCCTTCAGCACGCGTAGCGGCGCATTCCATGCCTGGAAGTCGAGCCGCGGCTCCAAGGTAATGACATCCTCAGGGCAGGTTGCTTCGCAAAGCCCGCACTGAACGCAAAGGCTTTCGCTGAAACGTAACATCGCCCGGTCGGGATTGTCGGACAGCGCATTCGTCGGGCACGCGGTGACGCAGGCGTGGCAGAGCGTACAGCCTTCGACGTTCAACTGCACATTGCCGAACGGCGCGCCGGGCCTCAGCGGAACGACATCAACCGGAGTGGGGGCGGCGAGGTGTAGTTCGCGAAACATCGTCTCCAGCACGCCGCGCTTGGTGCCACGCGGAACAAAGCTGGCCGGATTCGGAGAAGCAACGCCGATAGGCATGGCATCGAGAATCGCGCGCAATTGATCCGGATCGTTGGTTTCCAGAATGCGAACGAGACCCTCGCCGAAGCCGAGCGCAGCGGCGATGCTCCCTGACATATCGGCGGCACGGCGCAGGCCGGCAGTTTCATGCCGGGGCTGCGCGCGCATAAGCAGCGCGACGCCCGCACCGCCATAAGCGAAGACTGCTGCGAGGGATTCCGGGCCGAGTTGCGTGACTTCGTTGACGCGTACCGGAAGGACGTTGGCCGCCAAGCCGTCACCGAACCGCGCCAAGGCATCGATCAAAGGTTCACCATGGTCGCCGTCATGGAAAAGCACGATCGCCTGTTCTCCGCCCGCCTTGCGATAGCTTTGCAGCATGATGCGCAGACGGCGCATGAGTGCATCAGCGCTCGGCAGCGAATAGGATGCAGCTCCGGTCGGACAGACCGACGCGCATGCTCCGCATCCGGCGCATACATTGGGATCGATAGCGACGGCATTGCCGTTCGGTGTGATTGCACCGGTAGGGCACAGATCGAGGCAGCGCGTGCAACCGGTGATGTTCGAGCGTGAATGCGCGCAGAGCGATTCCTCGAAATGGATGAACTTTGGCTTGTCGAAGGTGCCGACAAGATGACCGGCTTCCGCAATCGCTCTTTCGACGGCAGCGCGGTCGCGCGGGTCGGCGCGCAGATAACCGGGCCGCAATTCATGCGCCGGAAACAGCGGTAGGCCGTCGCTGAGGTCGAGGATGAGGTCGCAGTTCGAGATCGCGCCATCGCGCGACGCTCCGAATACGAGCTTGCTTCGCGATGAAGGCACCGGCAAAGCGTAATCGTCGATGGCGAGTTCGAAATTTCCGAGATATCCGCGCGCCTTGCGGATCGTACCCTTGAGTACGGGAAATTCGTTGACCGCACGGGGCGTTATCTCGCCGGGCCTGGTGAGAATAACGGTGATGTCGAGGCGATCGGCGAGACGCTTGGCCGCGTCGATGGCGGCGTCGTCATGGCCGTAAATCAGCGCGACCCCGCCGCTTTCCAGCGTGACCAGCGAGATCGGCGGCATCTCTTCCGCTGCTGCGGCGATCAGTGCTGCCATTTTTGGCCCGGCGGCCGCAGCGTCTTTCGACCATCCACCGGTTTCGCGAATGTTGACGAAGGTGAGGGGGACGTCGGGGAACTCCTCGGCGATTTCCTTGAACAGCGGCGCTTCCTGCGTACACGCCACCGTGATCGCCTCGCCCTCAACGAGCGCCGCCTTGAACTGGGCGAGGTCCAGACCGCAGAGCTGGTTGGCCTGCGTCATGTGCGCCGCGCACCCGCGCCCGATCGCCTCCGCGTCGAGCGGCATGGTCTTTTCGCAACTGCAAACCAGAAGGCGGGACCTTGCGCTGTTCATGATCTGCAACCTTAACCCTTGGCGTCTGCTCAGAGTGGCTATCTCAATCATATGGTGCCGTGGCAGCGGTTTGCGCAAGCACGCCGCCACCTTGACCGGGATAGCATAGACTGCCCAAATACAAAGAGCTTAGGGAAATTTTCTACGATGATGGTTTCGCGTAGAGCGCAAGTGGAGCAACCGCTCAATCTTCCTCCGGGCTACACGCTCGTATCACTGCGCGAATATGGCGACGCGTTCGCGCACGGCTGCACCATTGCAGCCGAAGCCGGTGCTGGAACATTGGTTTGGGTTCGGCGCTACGATCTGGTCGAATTCGCCGTTGTGCTGGAGCCGGATGAGCCGCTGGCATCGGCCCGCCGCGCGTTCTTTGCCGGCATGAATGCAACCGGGGACGCTATTGCGGTGCACTGTCCGCCGGAGCGGGAGGTGCAATTCATCTGGCCGGACACAATCCTGTTCGATGGCGGATTGCTGGGCGGCGGGCGCCTCGACTGGCCGAAGGACTGCCGCGAGGACGAAGTTCCGGCGTGGCTGGTGTTTGGCGTTATCCTGCGCGCCGCTGACATGGCTCACGTGGGAGAGGTGGAGGCGGCAAGCGGGGTTGCGCTCCTGAACGAAGGCTTTGAAATGGTCGAGACCGAAGCGATGATCGGTAGTTTCGCCCGGCATCTCATGACGGCATTCGATCAATGGAACGAACGCGGCTTTGATCCGGTAGCGCGTGACTATCTGGCGCGGCTTTCCAAAAAGAATGCCGAGGAACGGCACGGCATCGACGTCAACGGTGATCTTCTCGTCAAGGCACCTGCCGCGAAGGGGCCGGTAATACGGAACAGTCTTGTCAATGCTCTCGCCAAGGTCTCGTGGTATGATCCCGAATACCGCGCCCCGAAACTTGGGTGAGGCGGACATGCTGAAATTGCCGCGCACCATCAGGCTCG
>JAGVII010000455.1 GCA_020056155.1 Afipia sp. | reverse complement strand
TCATCATCGTGATGGCGGTGATGAACGGCTTCCGCAAGGAATTGCTCGACAAGATTCTCGGTCTCAATGGCCATGTGGTTGTCCAGCCGCTGGAATCGCCGCTGACCGACTGGAAGGAAGTGGCCGAGCGGATCAGCAAGGTTGAGGGAATCCGCCTGGCTGCGCCGGTGGTCGACGGGCAGGCGCTGGCATCGTCACCGTTCAATGCCTCGGGCGTTTTCGTGCGCGGTATCCGTGCGCAGGATCTCAACAGCGTCACGTCGATTGCCAAGAACATCAAGCAGGGCACACTGGAGGGTTTCGACGAGGGGCAGGGCGTTGCGATCGGCCGGCGGCTCGCGGATCAACTATCGCTGCGTGCGGGGGACAGCATCACGCTGGTTGCGCCGCGCGGTGCGGTGACCCCGATGGGCACGACGCCGCGCATCAAGCCTTACAAGGTCGCGGCGGTGTTCGAGATCGGCATGTCCGAATACGACGCATCGTTCGTATTCATGCCGCTTCGGGAAGCGCAGGCCTATTTCAACCGCGCCAACGATGTCACGGCCATCGAGGTCTATACGGTCAATCCCGACAGGATCGATATCTACCGCAAGTCGGTGACCGAAGCGGCCCAGCGGCCGATCTTCCTGGTCGACTGGCGGCAGCGCAATTCGACGTTCTTCAATGCGCTGCAGGTCGAGCGCAATGTGATGTTCCTGATCCTGACGCTGATCGTGCTGGTGGCGGCGCTGAATATCGTCTCCGGCCTCATCATGCTGGTGAAGGACAAGGGCAGCGATATCGCGATCCTGCGCACCATGGGGGCATCGCAGGGCTCGGTGATGCGGGTGTTCCTGATTACCGGCACAGCCATCGGCGTGGTCGGAACGCTGGTGGGCTTCCTGCTCGGCCTGCTTGTCTGCCTCAACATCGAAACGATCCGTCAGTTCATCTCATGGATGACCAACACCGAATTGTTTTCGCCCGAACTCTATTTCCTGTCCAAGCTTCCGGCTGAAGTCGATGTCGGAGAAACCACGGCGGTCGTGATCATGGCGCTGACGTTATCGTTTCTGGCGACGCTGTACCCGTCCTGGCGCGCCGCGCGCCTCGATCCGATCGAAGCGCTCAGGTACGAATGAGCGCACCGATGGAGCAGGGGGAAAATGGCGTTCCGGTCGTCTATCTGCACGACGTGTGCAGGCGTTACAAGCAGGGCGAAGCCACGCTGACCATTCTCGACAAGGCCAGTCTGGCGTTGTGGGAAGGACAGTCTGTGGCGCTGGTCGCACCCTCGGGCACCGGCAAGTCGACGCTGCTCCATATCGCGGGCCTGCTGGAGCAGGCCGACGAGGGCGAAGTTTATGTCGGGGGCACCGCGACATCGGGGCTGTCCGATGCTGAACGCACCCAGATCAGGCGCACCGACATCGGCTTCGTCTACCAGTCGCATCGGCTGCTGCCGGAGTTCTCGGCGCTCGAGAACGTGATGATGCCGCAGATGATCCGTGGCCTGCCGAAGAAGGAAACCGTCAAGCGGTCACAGGAAATCCTGGCCTATCTTGGCCTGGCGGAACGCGTGACGCACCGGCCGGCCGAGTTGTCAGGCGGCGAGCAGCAGCGTGTGGCGATCGCGCGCGCGGTGGCCAATGCGCCGCGAGTCCTGCTTGCGGATGAACCGACCGGAAATCTCGATCCGCATACGGCGGATCATGTGTTCAACGCCCTGACCCAGCTTGTCCGGGCGACACGCGTCGCGATGCTGATCGCGACGCATAACATGGACCTGGCCGCCCGGATGGACCGCCGCGTTTCGCTCCAGGACGGTCACGTCATCGAGCTCGACTGAGCGCCGGAACTCAGTAGTACGGGCGCGGCGTGCGGCGGCGCGGCTGATAGACCGGCTCGTCGTCGTTATAGACGTAGTACGGATTGGCGTAGCAACCCGCATAGATTCCCGCCGCAGTCGCCTGGCACTGCTGATAGGTTGCGTAGCTGCAATCGCCTTGGCCGGTCGCGATGTCGCGGCCCTGAAGGCAGAACGGATAGTTCCTGGCTTCCGCCGGGGCCGACTGGACGGCGAAAGCGGTGCCGAGCACCGCGAGGGCCAAAAGTAGATTGCGCATTGTGATCTCCTGCCG
>JAGVII010000145.1 GCA_020056155.1 Afipia sp. | reverse complement strand
GCAGCACCACCTCGTTCACCATGGATTCCGCATCGCGCCCTTTGACCTGCGCGAGGATGCGGTTGAAGACGGCGGGGCGCAGCGCGCCCGTGGCTGAGAACGGCATCTCCAGCGTCTTGAGGAATTCGCGGAGGTTGTGAACCTTCTCCACCGTCGGCTCGTCATGCACGCGATAGATCAGCGGCAGTGCTTTCTTCTCGAGCGTTTCCGCCGCCGCGACATTGGCGAGGATCATGAATTCCTCGATCAGCCGGTGCGCGTCGAGCCGCTCCGGCGTCGTCACGCGGTCCACCGTGCCGTCGGCCTTCAGGAGAATCTTGCGCTCCGGGAGATCAAGGTCGAGCGGATCGCGCTCGTCGCGGGCACGTTTCACCAGCGCATAGGCGTCGTAAAGCGGCTTCAGGATCGGATCGAGCAGGGGGCCGGTGGTGTCGTCGGGCCGTCCGTCGATGGCGGCCTGCGCCTGCGCGTAGTTCAGTTTCGCCGCCGAGCGCATCAGCACGCGATGGAAGGTGTGTGATCGTTTGCGTCCGTCCCTGTCGATCACCATGCGCACCGCAAGGGCGCCGCGCGGCTCGTTCGGCTTCAGCGAACACAGATCGTTTGAGATGCGCTCGGGCAGCATCGGCACGACGCGGTCGGGGAAATACACCGAGTTGCCGCGGTTAAGCGCCTCGCGATCCAGCGGCGACTGCGGCCGCACGTAGAAGGCGACATCGGCGATGGCGACGTTAACGATGTAGCCGCCTTTATTGTTCGGATCGCCGTCCAGCTCGGCATGCACCGCGTCGTCGTGATCCTTCGCATCCGGCGGGTCGATGGTGACGAGCGGCACGTCGCGCCAGTCCTCGCGTCCCGAAAGCGTCGCGGGTTTCGCCGCTTCGGATTCGCGGACGACGTCGGCGGGAAACTCCTGCGGAATTTCGTGCGCATGAATCGCGATCAGGCTGACGGCCTTTTCGGTCTTCAAGGAGCCTAGGCGTTCTTTCACCCGGCCGGATGGCAGTCCGTAGCCGCGCGAGCGCATCAGTTCGACGCTGATCAGATCGCCATCCTGCGCGCCGCCGGAATCCCTGGCGGCGATTGCGAGATCGCGCCCCGCCTGCTTCTTGTCGACAGGGATCATGCGGCCGTCGCCGTTCGGCATCTCCCGGTAAATTCCGAGGACCCGGTGCTGCGTCTTGTCGAGCAGTTTGATGACGCGGCCGCGATAGGCCTTTTCGTGTTTGCTGTCGGGCTTCTCGACGCGCAGCAGGGCGCGATCGCCGACGCCCGCAGCGGTGCCGGATGCGGCTTTGCGCGGGACATGAATGCGAATGACCGGGGCAGGGCCGTCGGTTTCTTCAAACCACTCGGCGGGAGACGCGATCAGTTCGCCGTCGCTGTCGCGGCCGGTGATGTCGGCCACGATGGTCGGCGGCAGCGATTTCGGCTCTGCGACTTTCTTGCCGTGTTTGGCGATTAGTCCTTCGTCGGCGAGTTCGCGCAGAATGCGCCGCAGCGCCGCGCGGGATTCGTTCTTCAATCCGAAATGTCGCGCCAGTTCGCGTGTGCCGGCTTCACCGGGCTGCGCCTTGACGAACGCGACAATGCTCTCTCTGTCGGGAAAGGCAGTTGTCGCGTCGGTTTTCTTTTTCATTATCCGCGTACTTTACCGGCGCTCTTTTTTTCCGCGACCTTGGCGACTTTGGCCGCTGCGACCTTCGCGACTTCGGCCTTGGCTTTGGCGTCCTTCAGCGAAACGGGTTCGGCCGCAGCTTTCTTTGGCGCGGCCTTTTTCGCGGCAGCCTTTTTCTTTGCGGCGGGTTTCTTCGCAGGCGTCTCGGATTCAGCGGCGCCGTTCGTCGCGGCCTTGGCCTTGACGGGCTTCTTCGCTGCCTTCTTGGCCGCACGCTTCGGCTTGCCGCCGCCCTTGGCCGCGCGCTCCTCGATCAGTGCGATGGCTTCGGCAAGCGTGAGCTTCTCTGGCTCGATGCTGTCTGGAATAGTGGCATTGATGCCGTCAATGGTGACGTAGGCACCGTAACGGCCCTTCTTTCGCAAGATGGTCCCGCCACGCGCGGGGTATTCGCCAACCGGTGTGCCGGGGTCGGCACCGAAACGGCGGCTCGGGCCCTTGGCGACTTTTTCTGCGATCAGCGTGACGGCCCGGTTGAGACCGATGGTGTAGACCTCATCGCCGGCTTCAAGACTCGCATAGGTCTTGCCGTGGCGCACGAACGGGCCGAACCGCCCGATCCCGGCGGTGATTACTTCGCCGTCTTCCGGATGCGGTCCGATATCGCGCGGGAGCGACAGCAGCTTCAGGGCGAGTTCGAGTTCGACGTCGGCAGGCGACATGTTCTTCGGAATGCCCGCACGTTTCGGCTTCTCGTCTTCGCCGTAGTCTTTCGGCTCGCCGAGCTGGATGTAAGGACCGAAACGTCCGGCCTTGACCGCAACTTCAAGACCCGACACCGGGTCCTTGCCGAGCGGGCGGTCGCTCGATCCGCTCGACGCGGCGAGCGGGCGGGTGTAGCGGCACTCGGGATAATTCGAGCAGCCGACGAACGCGCCGAACTTGCCGGCCTTCAGATTGAGCTTGCCGTTGCCGCAGCTAGGGCACTGGCGCGGATCGCCGCCGTCGGCGCGCGGCTCATAGATATGCTCGCCGAGCATCGCATCGAGCACGTCGAGCACTTCGGTGACGCGGACATCCTTGATGTCGTTGACCGCGCCGATGAAGTCCTTCCAGAAATCCGTCAGCACCTGCTTCCACGATATTTCGTTATTCGAAATCTTGTCGAGCTTCTCTTCCAGATCGGCGGTGAAGTCGAACTCCACGTAGCGCGCGAAATAGTTCTCGAGGAACGCCACCACGACGCGGCCCTTGTCCTCGCCGTGCAGGCGCTTCTTCTCGAGCTTCACATAGCCGCGATCCTTCAACACCTGAATGATCGACGCATAGGTGGAAGGGCGGCCGATGCCGAGTTCTTCCATGCGCTTCACGAGCGATGCTTCCGAGAAACGCGGCGGCGGCTCGGTGAAATGCTGGGTAACGTTGAGGCTTTCGCGCTTGAGCGCTTCGCCCTGATTGATCACCGGGAGGCGCTTGCCGTCTTCGTCCTCAGGATCGTCGTCGCGGCCTTCCTGATACACCGCGAGGAAGCCGTCGAATTTCACGACCTGGCCGGTGGCGCGCAGTTCGAGCACCCGCGCACCCGCCTTCGCGGTGATGTCCACCGTCGTTCGTTCCATCTCGGCGGATTCCATCTGGCTCGCGACCGTGCGCATCCAGATCAATTCGTAGAGTCGCGCCTGGTCGTTATCGAGCCTG